>JAJPZY010000067.1 GCA_021204085.1 Clostridiales bacterium
TATCATAGAAGACCTAACATTTAAACTTTTACAGACTTTTTTTCATACTCCCGCATGTGCAAACAGCATCCGGTACGCCTCACACAACCGGTTGCGCCCCGGCTTCTCTATCCCCGCCTGCTCTATCCCCGCCTGCTCTCTCCATCTTCGGCAGCCGCCGCGGCAGAGCGAAAAGTACGAGCAGTCCTGGCAGCGTTCATCCTTCTGCAGGGAAATTTCCACAAATCGCTTTGCCCGCTCACACTGCACGAGCTCTTCAAAAGAATCCGCCACCGTCCCGAGACGCCATTCATCCGAGCAGTAAAAGTCGCACGGATAAACGTCCCCGTTGCCTTCCGTCACAAAGTAGCAGCTGCAGCATCCATTCATACCGCACTCCTCCGCAGGATAACCTGCCGCCAGCTGTGCAAGGACTTTCCGATAAAACTCAATCCCGCACAATGTGGGCTCCCCGCCCTGAAACGCAAAAGTAAGGAAGCCATCCGCATAGTCGATGGCTCCCTTCACCAGTTGTTCCAGCGTCTCGTCTGTCATAAATCCTTTATCGTACTCCGTCCGGTTACTGCTCAGACACTTATAAAAGCAGTATCTGCAATCCATGTTGCAGTTGGCCGAGGCCGGTTTGATCAGTATACTTGCTGCCGGCATAATATCCTCCTTTTTCCATGATCAGGACGATTTCTTTCTGGTATCATTCAATTTGCAGCAGTCCGCTTTTCCATCCGGAAACTCTTTTTGATTTTCTTTCGCAAGACGGTCCAGCCACGCTGAAACCATTTTCTTCAGCTTTTTTATCATAGACATTCTCCCTCAGTTTTATAGCAAACGAAAATGACTGCTACGCATGTCAAATAGTTTCCTTCCTCATTATATTCAGCTAACCCAACACATATCTGGCATTATACTCCGCGTTAATCTGAGCAATTTCTTTCTCTCCGTCTATATATGGCTGGTACATGTCATACGGATTCCCGCCGCCAAGTGAACAGGCGGAACAAAACTCACATCCTCCTCCGCCGCAGTCGAGAGAGCGCCGAACAATATTTTCCCGCTCTTCTTTTGTCGTATCTTTTATCAAAATGCTCTGCATAAATGTGTCCCTCCTATGGTTCTAAAATTCATGTACCACTACTCCGCCGTGCTCAGATCATCCAGAAATTATCCGTGCAGATAATTCTCCGATACGTTTCAAAGCGGAACCACTTATCATAAAACTTCACATGATTTCCATCGTCCATATTCCGTCGTTCATACAGATAATCCTGATAGTCCGCTTCCCCGCGGATCTGGATCTCAAATCCCCTTGCATCCAGCGTCGGTAAACCGCTGTAACGATACTCGGACAGCGGCAGGATATCTTTTACCCGTCGGTCTCTGATCAAAATGGCAGCTTCACTTTTCACTGCGATAATATCAAAGGATTCCGGATAATGATAGCTGTCTCCCTTTACTGGCACCTCATCTTCTACGCGATACGTTTTTCCGGTCTCATTCGCCCGGGAAAGCAGTGCATTGTCTATATTGAAGTAAAACTCCTCAAAAATGTAGCCGTCGGTTCGGATATTTCCTTTCTCAAAATATGGCTTCTGCGCCTCCTCACCAACATTTTCTACCACGCCGCAGGCAGAAGTTGCATGGCTGACCCGGTCGATCAGGATTAACTCGCCCAGCGTTTTATTTGTATCAAAGGCATCTGCGACAATATTCTCTGCCAGTTCCAGACGGCAGAGGGCAATCTCGTTTTTCTCCAGCTTCTCCGCCGGCAAATGTTCGCCGGTGTTCACGTCGGTCTTGTATTCAATGGAAGTAACGACGCCGCTGATCTTTTTCGTGCCGATCCGGATCAGATATTCTTTTCCGGCAAAAAGCGGCTCATCATCCATCCACAGCAGGATCGCGCTTACTTTCTTCGCCACGGGCAGACGATCCGTGTTGGCGAGAACGCAGCCGCGGCTTACATCCACCTCGCGGTCCAGCTGTATGGTAACGGCCTGGCCGGCAACTGCCTCCGGAACCTCGTCAAACCCGACATGTATCGCTTTTACATGCGCAGATTCCCCGCCGGGAAGTACGGTAAGCTTCTGCCCTTTCGCAACGCGGCCGCTTTCCACCTGTCCCTGAAATCCCCGGAACGTATGATCCGGCCTGCACACGCGCTGTACGGGAAGATAGAACGTATCCTGCTTTTCATCTTCCGATACATCTACCGTCTCCAGATAATCCAGCAGCGTGCCGCCCTGATACCATGGCATGTGATCCAATGCGTGCGTGATATTGTCCCCCTGCGTCGCGCTGACCGGTATGATTTTTACATGCTGCAGCCCCAGCTCCTCAGACAGGGCGTCAATATCTTTCCTGATTTCTTCAAAACGGTCCTCCCGGTAGCCCACCAGATCCATCTTGTTTACGGCAAAGACAAAATAACGGATACCCATCAGAGCACAGATCCGCGCATGCCGCCGCGTCTGGGACAGGACGCCATGCTCCGCATCCACCATGACCACCGCCAGACTTGCAAAGGAAGCGCCCACCGCCATGTTCCTTGTGTACTCCTCATGGCCGGGTGTGTCGGCGGCAATAAAGCTACGCCGCTCCGTTGTAAAATAGAGATAAGCCACGTCGATGGTAATACCCTGCTCCCGCTCTGCGGTCAGTCCGTCTAAGAGGAGAGAGTAGTCGATTTCGCCGCCGCGGGATCCCACCTTGCTGTCCAGGATCAGCGCTTTTTCCTGATCCGCATACAAAAGCTTCGCGTCATACAGGATATGGCCGAGCAGCGTGGATTTCCCGTCGTCCACGCTTCCGCAGGTGATAAATTTCAATAAACTGTTCATCAGAAATATCCCTCCCTCTTTCGCTTTTCCATGCTGGCATTGCCGCCGTCCTTATCGATGACGCGGCTGGTTCGCTCTGATTCCACAGAACTTAAGGTCTCCTCAATTACCTGATCCAGAGTCGTCGCATGCGACTCAACGCCGCCCGAGAGCGGGTAGCAGCCCAGCGTGCGGAAGCGGACGCTCTTCATCTCCGGCACCTCGCCGGGAAGCAGCCGCATCCGGTCGTCATCTACCATGATAATGTTGCCGTCCCGGTAAACCACCGGCCGTTCGGCCGCAAAGTACAGGGGCACAATAGGGATATTTTCTCTCTTGATATATTGCCAGATATCCTTTTCCGTCCAGTTGGAGATTGGGAAGACGCGGATGCTTTCCCCTTTGTAAAGCTCCGTGTTAAAAAGCTTCCAGACCTCCGGCCTCTGGTTTTTCGGATCCCAGGCCTGGGCAGCATTGCGGAAGGAAAAAATTCGCTCTTTTGCCCGGCTTTTCTCCTCATCCCTCCGTCCGCCGCCGAAAGCCGCCGTGAAGCCGTATTTCTCCAGAGCCTGCTTTAACGCCTGGGTTTTCATGATATCCGTATAGCTGGCGCCGTGGTCAAACGGGTTGATGCCCGCCTTAACGCCATCCTCGTTGATATACTCCAGCATCTTGATACCGAGCTCCGCCGCTCTTTTATCGCGGAACTCAATCATCTCGTGAAACTTCCATGTCGTGTTGACATGCAAAAAGGGAAACGGCGGTTTTTCCGGGTAAAACGCTTTCAGCGCCAGATGCAGCATCACAGAGCTGTCCTTCCCGATGGAGTACAGCATCACAGGCTTTTCGCACTCCGCAACTACCTCCCGGATGATATAAATCGCCTCCGCCTCCAGTTCATCCAAATGTGACAATCCATTCATAACAATCTCCTTACTACTAACTTTAATATCGGTTCGCGTCCCGCCGGTTTACGTCGATGACCACCTCCGTTTCATCCGCCTTTCGAATATGCCAGCGCAGGATTTCGCCGATTTTCTCCACATTCATCACACTCCCATTCCCGCCGATGTCCGCACCCAGGAAAAAATCTATGGCTCCCGCCGGACATTCTTTGACGCAGGAGACACATCCCCAGCAATCCCGCGGGTAATCCATCTGAGCGCATCCGTCCGCCACAGAGATCAGCGTCCCGGGACAGACCGCGGCGCAGCTGCCGCAGCCGATGCAGCGTTTACGGTTGATTCGTATACTCATACACGTTCTCCCTCTTCTATCTTAAAAAGTGTCGCTCTCCGGCAGGTACGGCATCCATATGCCGGAATTCGTTTACCGTCACAATCTCTCTCCACAAAGCTTCCCGCTTTCCATCCTTTATGCGGGAGTTCAGATAGGCGAAGTATTCCGGATTTGTCTCGGGGTAATCCTGATTTTCCCCGAAAATATGCCATCTGGTTTCTTTGCGGTTCAGAAGATGGAAAATCAGTGTCTTGCATACGGTCAGCCGGTCTCGCAGTTCATACACAAAAAGCAGTTCATGCATGTTCGAGACAGCCAGGCGCTCCGTCAGGGCAGTCAGCCGGTCAATCTCCGCATCCGCCAGGCGAAGCCGCTGCTCCGTGTAAGCATAGTGGGTGGAGATGCCGCCAGCATACTCATCCATTACTTTCTGCATCCGTTCCTCCAGCTCTTCCGCCGTGTATGGCGCGTTCGTCTCGCTGAGGATGCGGGCGTAAGTATTAAGGACAGCGTCGGCCTGTTTTCGTAAAAGCGCCTCCGTTTCCTGATCGGTTTCCGTTTTTCCGTCCGCTCCTGCTTTTCCGTCAACATTTGCCCATGCAACCGAACCCGGTTCTGCCGTTTCGCCACGTCCGCTTTCTGCTGCAGGAGCGTCATCAGACTCTTCCTGCGCAACATCCGCGGATTACAGCGAGGCGAGAATGCTCTCCGCCGCGATTTTCCCTTCCGCCAGAGCGCCGGTGACGTATTTCTGCGGGCAGCCGCCCGCCACATCCCCTGCAGCATACAAGCCTCGGATCGTCGTCTCCCTGCGGGTATCCACCCAATATCCGCTAGCGGTATGTCCGCCTACGACATAGGGCTCCGTCCCCTCAATCTCCACATCCTGCTCTGCGGGACCCGCGCCATGTTCCATCCATTTCAAGGTTTGGGCCGGACACATATTCAGATAGGCTTTTAAGAGTTCCTCCTGCTGCTTTCTGGAGATACCGCTCGTTTTCAGATAGCAGGGGCCGTTTCCGAGCCGGTTTTCCATCACGGTTCCGTAGATTCGCTCGCTGGTGGTAATGCCGTACTGATTCTCATACATATATCCTTTTGCGTTGACCTGCCGGGCGCCGACTCCCTGTGCGATGGTTCCGGTCGGCGCGATGGTGTCCTTGCACCGCAGCGCGACAAAACGCATCTCAAAAGAGGTCATCTCCGCGCCTGCACGGATCCCCATGGCGTACCCCGCTCCGGTCAGAAACGGCGGATACCACATTTTATGTCTGGAAAAGCCGGGGTTGTTGGGTTTATACAGCCCCGCGGCTCCTCCCGTCGCCACCAGCACGGATTTTGCACGGATGATATACGCTTTCCGCTCTGTCACTGAAAATCCAACTGCACCGTAAACTTTATTATGATCCACCAGCAGATCTGTGATATTGACCCGGTTCAATACTGTCACACGTTCTGACTACAGTACGGCGTCCGCGAGAATCGGTTTAATATTTTCGCCGTTAATCTTGATATTCCGGTTTCCGCGGGACACATATTTTCCGTTCTTATCCTTCAAAATGACCAGCCCAAGCTGCTCTAAGTCCGCTGTAACCTCATTAAATAATTCCGCCGCTGTCAGCAGGAGATCCTGCCGCACGATTCCCGCCGCATCCTTTGCCGCGTAATCCGCATAATCCTGCGGCGTCCTGCCCTCTGTGATATAAGCGTTCAGTGCGTTGACTCCTGCCGCCAGGCAGCCGCTGCGTCGGATATCCGCTTTCTCCGCGATCAGAACGGACAGCGTTGATGTTCGGCTGAGCGTCAGGGCGGCATAGCATCCCGCCGTTCCGCCGCCGATAATCAGGACATCCGTGTCAATCTGACGCGTCTCAAGTATATGTTCCATTTCCAATTCCTTTTCCATGCATAATGCGCAATATTACTCATACCGTCCTCCGCAAGGCTGTTCTTTCATTTCAGGACATTGTAATCTGCGTCACCATATGCGCTGCGCAGTAAACATGAATTACTTTTCCGAAAGACTACAGAATATTCCACTTTCAACGTATCCTCCTTTGTATAGCCTGATCTATTTCAGGAGTCAGGGCATCCACTCGAGTCCCGGCCAGTTTTCACACTCTGTATTTTTCTGCGGTTTTCCCGGTGTGGTGCGCCCGTTTTTTACGTAGGAAGCCGCCAGCCTGGTCAGCTCTTCCTCAATCTCAGGACGGAGTCCGTAAAGATTATTCTGCTCCCGGATGTCTATCGACAAATCGTAGAGCTGATACGGTGTATCGTCTCCGGGTATCCCGCTTGCCGGGATCTTCGCCTCCGGCCCCATGCCGCCGGAACCCGGGCAGAACTCCAGCTTCCACTTTCCGCGGCGGAGAGAGTAGTTTGCCACAGAATGGTGCATCACATCCTCACGTATGGGCTCTGTCCCGCCTTCCCAGACCGATAACGCGGAAAAGGAATCCTCCCCGGCGTCATCCCCGTAAGTAAATCCCGTAATCTCCGCGATGGTGGCGAACACATCGGTCAGGCAGGTCGTCTGGCTCCGCTCGACTCCGGCCGGCACATGTCCCGGCCAGCGAACAATAAACGGTATGCGGTGGCCGCCCTCCCAGATATCGCTTTTCTTTCCGCGATAAATATAGCTCGGATTGTGTCCCAGTTCCTTCAGCGCCGGGTAATCCGCGATTCCGGAGCAGCCGTTATCACTGGTAAAAATCAGGATGGTATCATCCGCAATCCCTTTTTCATGCAGCTTCGCGTCCAGTTTTCCCACAAACCCATCCACCTGCAGGACAAAGTCCCCGTACCTGCCGATTCCGGATTTCCCCTGATATTCCGGTGCGGGCAGGAGCGGCCCGTGAACCGCCGGGGTCGGATAATAAATAAAAAACGGCTGATCTTTTCCGGCATAATCATCCACCAGGGAAAGCACCTTCGCATCCATATCCGGAACTACTTTCGCGGGGTCATGGCCGGGCGCCGCAGGCCCGTACTCGACCTCCGTCTGCTGGGACGGTCCCACGCGGTCCAGCCTGCGCACGCCGATCATATGATCCGGCGGGGTCAGCACATGATCATTTTCGATATACACAAACGGCGGCTGATCCAGAGAAGCCGGAAGCCCGAAGAAATAGTCAAACCCCCTTGTGTTCGGCCCGTCCGCAATCGGCGCCGTAAAGTCAATTCCAGCCGCGCATTTATCCTGATCGCCGTTGGGATCTTCATATGTCTCGGGCAAAGTATAGCCAACCTTCACGGTCCAGTTCATTCCCAGGTGCCACTTTCCGACACAGG
Source organism: Clostridiales bacterium (assembly GCA_021204085.1). Taxonomy (GTDB): domain Bacteria; phylum Bacillota; class Clostridia; order Lachnospirales; family Lachnospiraceae; genus Eubacterium_I. The sequence continues at coordinate 7,344 of JAJPZY010000067.1, forward strand.
CGGTGCGATACCCCTGCTTTTGCAGGAATGTTCCGATGGTCTCCCTCCCTTCCTCGATCAGAGGGCTGGACTGTCCCGGTAGCACGCCTCTCTTTAAGCGCGATCTCCAGTTGTAGCGGCCGGTCAGAAGTCCGTAGCGGGAAGGTGTACAGAGCGCCGAGGACGCATGACAATCCGTGTTGCGCAGTCCCCCTGCCGCCACTGCGTCAATATGTTCCGTCCGTATTTTGGACTTCGGATTAAAACAGGACAGATCGCCATATCCCAGATCGTCTGTCAGAATCAGTATAATATTCGGTTTCTCCTTTGCCATCGCTTTTTCCTCCCTGACTTTTGGCCATCATTGGATCACAAGGTCTTCTTTTTCCGCGCTGCCACCCTCCACATGGAAAGAATTCAACACCGGATGATCCGCATCCGCCAGTGACAGAATCAGGTAACTCGCCGTGCTGTCATAGGCCAGGCGGATGTCCTCCGCAGACGGACGCGACGGAGTCTGCGGGTGGGAGTGCCAGTTCCCGAGCGGCTTATACCCCAGACGCCGCATGTCCTTTACCGCGCTTAAGTGTTCTGCGGGATCTAGCGAAAAATGCTCACTGGTATGGTTAATGTTCGTCAGGAAATAGACCTTTTCAATCCGTTTTTCATCCTTTGTCTGCGTTCCGGCGATGAGGCCGCAGGCTTCCTCCGGCACTCTCGCCTTCGCAAAATCCACAATCTGATTAAAATCATCTTCTTTAATATATACTTCCATCTGCTTTTTCCTTCTTGTCTTAATCATAGTATACATACAGGTTATGTATGTTATCATATCATGCCGGTATTTTTCCGTCTAATACATAAAAAAAATAACCTGTTATAGTTTTATTCTATAACAGGTTATTTTCCTCTCTGCTTATCCGCGCGCCTTTGTGCGCATTGCATCAGGCTTTTTTATCGGATTCCGCTACATCCATATGCACATCCACCAGATCCTTTATGACTTCTCCCGCGAGAATCAGGCCGGCGACGGACGGGACAAAAGCAACGCTGCCCGGAATATCCCTTCGCTCTGTGCATTTGCGCTTTGTTCCGGGGGGACAGATGCAATGCGCACGGCAGCTGATCTCCATGTCATCCATCGGGCGAATGCTTTTTTCTGTTGAGTATACCACTTTCAGTGCGCGTATTCCCCGTTTTCTGCACTCATGCCGCATCACTCTCGCAAGCGGGCATGTCGTTGTTTCATAAATATCCGCCACCTGAAATTTCGTGGGATCAAGCTTATTTCCGGCTCCCATGCAGCTGATGACCGGAACGCCGCACTTTTGTGCCTGCTCGATAATCTCAATTTTCGCCGTGACGGTATCCACCGCATCCACAACGTAGGAATATTGCGAAAAATCAAACTCACCCGCATTTTCAGGAAGATAAAAGCATTTTCTCACTTCAACCTTTGCATCCGGGTTAATTTCCAGGATCCGCTCCTTCATAACATCTGCTTTGTATTTACTGATCGTGCTTCTGGTCGCAATAATCTGCCTGTTCAGATTGGTAAGACAGATTTTATCATCATCAACCAGCAAAAAGGAACCCACTCCGCTTCTGGCCAGTGCTTCCACCGCATATCCGCCGACGCCTCCGATCCCGAAAACCGCTACAGCGGCCTCCGACAGGTGTGCGATTCCGTCCTTTCCAAGCAATAGCTCTGTTCTTGAAAACTGATTTAACACAATGTGTTCCTCCCGCTGTTTCCGATTTTTCATCGACTCACTTCTGCCCGCTTATAACGCAGCGAAGATTGCCGAGTCAACTATAACAGAAACCGGAAAATCAGACAACCGGTTTTCTCAAAAATAATTTTCCACATACCCTATAGACATAGTATGATTTTGGTGATACTATAAACACATTATCGTTGGTCAGCAATTGTTTTAAAACAAATCTAATACAGAGAGGTTTTCAGATGTCAAAGAAAGAGAACAAATTCAGAGAATACGATATTTCCACACAGGCCATACACACCGGAACCGACTACGATGAAGGAACCGGCGCCGTCCGCAGGCCGCTGCACATGGCGAACAGCTACAAACTGCCTGATGACCTCTCACAGGTCAACTACTCCTCCACGGATCTTTTGATGTATTCCAGAAACGGGAGTGCGAACCAGCACTGGCTGGAAGAAAAAATCGCCGCCCTGTATCAGGCGGACGACGCGATTGTGCTGGCCAGCGGCGTGGGCGCGCTGCACGCCCTGTTCTGGACACTTTTACAATCCGGAGACCGGGTGGTGTATCCGAATGTCAGCTATATGGCAGTTTACCGGATGTTTCACGAGCTTTTTAACAAAAAATTCGGCGTGGATACGGTTATGGTGGACATGACTGACCTGGAGGCGGTGAAACGGGCAGTCACACCGGGAACAAAGCTGGTTCACATCGAAACACCGGACAATCCGACCGTCGGAGTCACAGATATCGCCGCCATCGCAAAGATTGCCCATGAGAACGGCGCAATCCTGTCAGTTGACAATACGTTTGCCTCACCGCTTAACCAGAGACCTCTGAAGCTGGGAGCGGACTTTGTGGTTGACGCACTTACAAAATTCATCAACGGCCACGGCGACGCGCAGGGAGGCGCGATTATCTCCAATGATCTGGATACCATGGACCGGATTCGCTACGAGGCACAGGTCAATGTGGGCGCTGTGATCAGCCCCTTTAACGCATGGCAGATTTTCCGCGGTTCCGTCACTTTCCCGCTGCGCATGGAACGGATCAACCAGTCTGCACTGGAAATCGCCAAGTGGCTGGAAGAACGGAAAAACGTTACCTTCGTATCCTATCCCGGACTTTCCAGTCATCCGGGGCATGAGTTGGCCAAACGACAGATGCAGAACGGATTCGGCGGTGTGATCTCCTTCGGCGTCAATGCGGACGACAAGACGGTGGAACAGTTTTGCGCCAGGCTGAAGGTAGTCACCTTTGCCGTCTCCCTCGGACACGATGAAAGTCTGATTTTCCCGCAGCCGAGCTATGATGAGCGGATTCACCTGTACCCGGAAAAATTCAGGAACGGCTTCATTCGGTTCAGCGTCGGTCTCGAATCTCCGGAAGACATTATCCGGGATCTTGATCAGGCGTTTCAGGCTGTCGGGCTGTGAAAAATCGAACAGCAGCCTCATACCTGATGTGTTTTTATATACTCCGCCGCCGACATGGCTGCGTTGGCGCCATCCGCCACTGCAGTCGCCACCTGGCGGAGATTTTTCCTGCGCACATCCCCGGCGGCAAAGATTCCTTCCGCAGATGTCACGCAGGACTCATCCGCGATCACGTAGCCCGTCTCGTCCAATTGCACAATTCCCTTTAGCAGCTCCGTAGCCGGTTTCATACCCACAGAGACAAAGACGCCGTTGACCGCCAGCCGTGTCCCGTCCTCCAGAATAACGGCCTCCACCATCTTTGTCCCCTCGACCGCAGTCAGTCGGTGGGGCGTAGTAATCTCAATGTTACTCTTTGCACGGATTTGCTTTACCGTATCGGCGAACCCTCGAAACTCCTCCCGCCGATGAACCAGATATACTTTCCGGCAAAGTCCGGAGAGATACAGTGCATCATCCAGAGCAGCGTTCCCGCCGCCCACAACAGCTACATCCTGATCGCTGAAAAAAGCGCCGTCACAGAGCGCACAGTATGAAACGCCCCTCCCGGCAAATTCTGCCTTCTCCTTCACGGAAAGCTTCTTATGTTCAGCGCCTCCGGCAAAGATGACGGTCTTTGAAGTAATTTCCCTTTCTCCGTCAATCCGGGTCGTCCAGCCCATCGAGGTTTTTTCCAGTTTTACGGCCTTTCCTTCCGAAAAAACCGTACCCATTTCCCTGGCATGTTCCAGGAATTTACTGCTCAGATCATAGCCGCTGATACCATAGAAACCCAAATAGTTATCCACCCGTTCGCTCTCACAGATCTGTCCCGGCGTATAAGCATTCGAGTCCAGCACCAGCACATCCAATCCCGCGCGCCCGGCATAGACCGCCGCACTCAGTCCCGCGGGACCGCTCCCGATAATCAATGCGTCTGTCATCTGTCCTCCTGCCGATTGTCTCAGCCTTTATAATTTCATATCACATTCTGCCTGCTCATAATCGATCAGCTTCGTGATGGTCGGATGTTTCCCGCAGACCGGACAATCCGAATTGTCCTTCGGCAGCGGTACTTTCCGAAAGTTCATCGTCAGTGCATCATATGTCAGCAGCGTTCCGGTCAGCAGCTGTCCCTGTCCGATGATATACTTGATGGCTTCCATGGCCTGCAGGCTGCCGATGACGCCGCCCATGGCGCCCACCACCCCGGCCTGTTTGCAGGTCGGCACCGCATCCTTTGGCGGCGGATCACGGAAGACGCAGCGGTAACACGGTCCTTCCCCCGGCACATAAGTCATCAGCTGTCCCTAAAACCGGATGATACCGGCATGGGAAAATGGTTTTTCTGCCATCACGCAGGCATCGTTAATCAAAAACTTCGCGGGGAAATTATCTGTCCCATCGATGATAAAATCGTAATCTTTAATCAGATCCAGTATATTATCTGCGGACACAAATGTCCGGTAGGTATTGACCGTAACATCCGGATTCATCAGGTTCATGGTCTCCTTCGCGGACTGCACTTTCGCCTTGCCCACATCCGGCGTCCCATGGATAATCTGGCGCTGCAGGTTTGACAGATCCACCTCATCCGCGTCGGCAATACCGATGGTGCCGACGCCGGCTGCCGCCAGATACATCGCGGCAGGCGCCCCCAACCCTCCGGCACCGATAATCAGCACCTTCGCATTCAGGAGCTTTTTCTGTCCCTTCACGCCGACTTCCTTCAATATAATATGTCTGGAATAGCGCTCCAGCTGCTCATTTGTGAAAGCCATTACCTTCCACCTCCCATAAAATAAAGAAACTCCACTTTATCTCCCTCCGCCAGTTGACGGGTAGCAAAGTCTGCCCTCTGCACAAACTCCTCATTCACGGAAACCGTCACATACTGAGGCGTTTCCACTTTCTCCGCCTCGATCAGTTTTTCCACCGTGATACCTTCTTCATAAGATTTCTTTTCTCCTGCTACAATAATATTCATAATACTCTCATTCCCTCCTGTCTGTTTTTCAAACAAAGCGCCGCAAAATTCTTTTCTGCGGCGCATTGGCTCACTTTAAGATAATATGATATGCCGTTCATCAAAAACGACTACAAATTCTTCTCAATCTCACGAACAAGGTCCTCTTTTTTCTGCACGCCGAAAAACCGTGCAACCTCTTTTCCGTTTTTCAAAAATAAAATGGTCGGCGCTGACACTACCTCCCACAGCGAAGCCAGTCCGCGATCGTAAATCGCATTCACCTTTCCCACAACCACCTGACCCGCATAGGTCTCCTCCAGCTCGGCGAGCAGCGGTGAGACAGCCTTGCAGGGCAGGCAGCTGTCAGAATAAAAATCCACGATAGCCAGCTTGTCGCTTTGCAGTATTTCCGTCTCAAAATCTGCCTCCGTCACTCTCTTTGCCATAATCTAATCACCCACCTTTCTCACAATCAGATCATATGTGCTGTCATCATTTTTTAACAGTTTCAAAATCTGATGTCCCTCTTCTTTAATGCTCCGCGGAACATTCTGCACCGGTTCCCCGTCATTCATATGAATCGACAAAATCTGTCCCTCATCCAGTTCCTCCAGCGCCACTTTTGCTTTTACAAAGGTAACCGGGCACACCACATCGGTGATATCCACCGTTTCGTCAATCTCGTAAGCCATGCTTTTCCTTCCTTTCCATTGTTCCTGATCTCTTCAATCACTCATTGTTGTAAGCTTCCCATATCACCCTGCGAAACTCTTCCTCGCCAACCCGCTGCAGGGTAAAGCGGAAGCGCTCACCGGCCTCGGCGTTCTCCTCAAAAAAACCGATTGCGGCATCCGCCACTCGGAAGAATGTCTCTTCACTTTTGATCAGCGGCAGAAACTGCTCTCCGGTATATATCTTATTTCCAAACAGACCGCCAAAAGAAACCAGATAGCCGCTCTCGCCCTCCCAGGCCTCAGTCGGACATGATTTCACGCAGCGGCCGCAGTAATTACATTTTTCCCGATTGATCAAAACTTCCGTATCCGTACAGGTAATCGCCCCTTCGCGGCAGGCTTTTTCACAGACGCCGCAGTTGATGCAGAGATCCGATTTCCAGGTTACTTCCATCCCTCCCTTGACGCCGAGATCATTCTCTTCCGCCTTCAGGCAATTGTTCTGACAGCCGGTGACGCCGAATTTAAATTTGTGAGGAAGTTCCCTGCCAAAATAACGGTCGTTGAGTTTTTCTGCCAGAGCAGCGGTATCAATACATCCGCTGGGACAGATTGCCCCGCCCTGACAGGCCGTCACGGTCCGGACGCGCGGGCCGCAGACACCGGGGCTTACGCCTCCCTCTGCAAGACGCTCTTTCACTTTTTCGATATCATCAATGTGGATAAACGGAATCTCCACGCCCTGTCGGGAGGTCATGTGTATATACCCTTTTCCGAACTCATCCGCCACCTCTGCAATCTTCCGGATATTTTCCGCTGTCAGTTTTCCGCCGACCACCTGCAGGCGCAGGGAAAAATATCCTTTCTGCTTCTGACGCATGAAGCCGCCTTTTTTTAATGTCGCGTAATCAATATCTGCCATCCTGGTTCCTCCTTGCCATCCTCTTTTTTGTATAAAACAATTTCTGTTTTCTCCTCTTCGCGATAATTATCAGATTACTTTTACGACTCCCGAATCGCTCTCCCAAAATCTTCCATTAAGTCTTCCACATCTTCAATCCCGACGCTCACCCGGATCAAGTCGTCATAAACTCCGGCCGCGGCTTTTTCCTCTTCTGTGCTGTGTACAGCCAGCGTGGACTCCGGATGGATCACCAGTGTCTTCGTGTCCCCGATATTCGACACCTGCAGTGGAATCTTTAAGCTGTCCAGAATCCGATACGCCCGCTCCCTGCTCCCGACCCGAATGGTGAGAATCCCGCCGTAATGGCCGCCAAACTGCTTCTTCGCAATCGCGTTACAGGGATTCGTCTCCAGCCCCGGGTAGTTTACCGTAAGCTCCGGAAAGCTTTCCGTAAGCCAGCGCGCCAACGCCAGTGCATTGTCTGAAATCCGCTCCATCCGAAGCCCCAGCGTTTCCAGCCCGAGGATATTATAAAATGCGTTCTGCGGCGACAGGCAGGCTCCGGTGTTGCGGAAAAATCCGTTACGCAGCTTCACTACGTAAGCAAACGGACCAAACTTCGCAAAGTCCTTCAGACCCGGATAGTTTTCCGCACTCCAGCAAAATTTCCCTCCGTCGGTGATCACGCCGCTGATCCCATTACTGCTGCCGTTTACATATTTTGAAGTGGAATTAATCACAATATCCGCTCCCATCTCTATCGGTTTTACAAGATAAGCGGTCGCCACCGTATTGTCAACGAACAACGGCAACCCCTGACTGTGAGCCAGATCCGCCAGACTTCGGATATCTGTGACATCCAGCTTCGGGTTCCCGATCGTCTCCGCAAAATAACATCGGGTATGGTCGTTTGTCTTCTCCCTGAATGCATTCAGATCATTATTCTTCACATAGCGTGTCGTTACACCGAAGCTCTCCAGCTCGCGAAACAGGTCGATCGTGCCGCCGTACAAGCTGGCGCTGGAGACAATCTCATCTCCCGCCTGCAAAATATTCATCAGTGCATTAAACACAGCCGCCATCCCGGAAGCGCAGGCCACACTGGCGATTCCTCCCTCTAAAACAGTCATCCGCTTTTCAAAAGCCTCTACCGTCGGATTTCCTAACCTTGTATAAGAAAATCCAGGCGCTTTATTGTGAAAAATCTGTTCCATACGCTTCGCCGATGTATGCCGAAACGCACTGGATTGACAGACGGGCGGCAGAGTTGCGCCCGATTCCGTATCACCATAGAAGGGAATCTCCTTCGTTCCGTGCAGTAAAGTCGTGTTAAATTTCATCGCAAACTCCGCTCTGTATTCCTTTCGTCGTTATTTACTATGAAAGTGTTCTCGATATCCTGTTAGACAGGGGTGCTCGCACACCTGAATGACAGGATATCAGAGAACCTGAGCTGTATGAGCAAGTAGGGCGATTAGCCCGGATTGCGAATACGGCGACGATTGCGAGTGCAAAGCACGAAGCAATCGACTTTCATAATTAGTGATGACTGCGTAGCAGTCATTTCCGTTTAGGAACTGTTAACGTCTCATTCATGCTTCCTGTTCGATAACCCAGCAAATCCAGCGTCACATAGGAAAAACCAAATGCCTTGAAGTTTGTATATACAGCTTCCCTTACATCTTCCTGCATCAGTTTCTCAAACTCCCGCGGCAGGAGTTCGATTCTGGCAATATCGCCGTGAATTCTGACTCGTACTTGCCTGAATCCCAGATCAAGCAGCAGCTGCTCCGCTTTATCTACCATCCGTAATTTTTCTTCCGTGATGGTTTCTCCATATACGAACCGTGAAGAAAGACAGGCAAAAGACTGCTTATCCCATGTAGAAAGGCCAAATTCTCTGGACAGGCTGCGTATCTCTTCCTTATTTAGTTCCGCATACCGCAGAGGACTGACAATACTAAGCTCCTTTACAGCGATCAGTCCCGGGCGGTAATCACCATTGTCATCCAGGTTAGACCCTTCGGCGACTGCCGCAATATCATTTTCTTTTGCTATGGCAAGGATTTTTTCAAACAGCTCCCTTTTACACAAATAACAGCGGTTCTTCGGGTTCTGCCGGAATCCTTCGATATCCAGTTCCTCCGATTCGACTACAAAATGCCGCACATGAAACTCGCTGCAAAAAGCTTTTGCCTCGTCCAGCTCTCTCTGCGGGAAAGAGCAGGACGACGCTGTTACCGCAATCACGCGATCTCCGAGCGCTTCCTGTGCTGCAAAAAGCAAAAACGTGGAATCTACGCCGCCGGAAAAAGCAATCGCAACGCTTCCGAGGCTTTTTAAGCAGCCCTGTAATTTCTGATATTTTACGGATAAATCCCGAACCATATATTCCTCCTCAACCTAACCCGGATAAGCTCGAATAGAAATTTTGCCATTTTGCGCAGGATTTCGTTCTTAAGTGCCTAATCCGACCAAAGTAGAATAAATTTTTCATAGTATTCATATAAGTTATATATGCAATATTATCATTGTCTGAAGTTTCTGTCTAATACGCAAAAAAAATAACCGGCTATAGTTTCAAACTATAATATCTTCTTCTCGAACCAGATATATGGGGCGAATCAGTTCCATTCCCTCAAAATTTTTGCTGTGGAGCTTCGGCATCATCGTCTCCACCTTACCGCCGTAGAACATCCCCACAAAGTATTATATGCTTTTATTTTTTTGCATTTATCCTACTATTCCTATTGATATAGTATGTTAAAGGTGATAGAATAAGTGCGTCGGATTTCAGACTGATGACAGAACACATCAGGAGAACGGGGTTGTGTATCCGAGACCTACGGCCGCGTACGCCGTACCGGCAGTATTTGGCACTACCCCAAAACGAGGGAGGATGAATCATATGAACTTTGTATTTATTTCGCCACAGTTTCCGCGCACTTACTGGAACTTCTGCGACCGGCTGAACAGAAACGGTGTAACTGTGCTCGGAATCGGGGACACGCCCTATGACGAACTGCCGATTGAGTTGAAAAACTCGCTGACGGAATATTATCGTCTGGACACGCTGGAGGATTACGATCAGATGCTTCGGGCAATCGGCTTTTTCACCTTTAAATACGGAAAGATTGACTGGATTGAGTCCAACAACGAATACTGGCTCGAGCAGGACGCGAGGCTTCGGACGGATTTTCATGTCACGACCGGCGTGCAGGCGGATGAAGTCAGGCGCTTTAAAAGCAAATCAGGGATGAAAGCCTACTACCGGGAAGCCGGCGTGCCGACCGCGCGCTGCCACAAAGTGACGACCATCGAAGCGGCGAATACCTTCCTCGTAGAGGTCGGCTACCCCGTGATCGTAAAACCGGATGTCGGTGTCGGAGCGACGGATACCTGGCGGCTGGACGGAGAGCAGGATCTGGAAAATTTCTTTGCAAATCTGCCCAAAGCGCCCTATGTGATGGAAGAGTTTATCGAGGGCGATATCTGCTCTTACGACGCGATCACCGATGCTGAGTGCGCACCGCTCTTTGAGTCGATGACCGTATGGCCCCCGTCGATCATGGACATCGTTCTGGAGCAGCGGGATCTTTCCTACTATGTGGCGGCTCAGATGCCGGACTCCCTGCGCAGGCTGGGGAGAGCCACGGTGAAAGCTTTCGACGCAAAGAGCCGTTTTGTACATATGGAATTTTTCCGTCTGACAAAAGCGCGCAAGGGTCTGGGAGAGGTCGGCGATTTTGTCGGGCTTGAGGTGAACATGCGCCCGGCAGGCGGCTACACGCCGGATATGATGAATTACGCGCACAGTACAGACGTTTATCAGATCTGGGCAGATATGGTATCTGCGAACCAGCGGCTGCTGCCGGAGCGCGGGGAAGATCATTTCTGCGTCTATGCAAGCCAGAGAGACTGCTTTACCTACCGGCACAGCCACCGGGAGATACTTGACAGATATGGTGAGCAGATCGTGATGTGCGAGCGTATGCCCGAGATGAATGTTGCTCAGATGGGCAATCAGATGTACACGGCTCATGCGTCCACGCTGGAGGAGACAGAGGAATTCATTCGCTTTGTGATAGACAGAGCATGAGACTTAAACTATAAAAGGAAATGACTGCTCCGCAGTCATTTCCATATATGAAGGAGGTTTTCAAAGTGTCAAAGAAAGAGAACAAATTCAGGGATTACGATATTTCCACACAGGCCATCCATACCGGAACCGATTATTCTCAATTTTTGGGAGTATGAAAAAAAGTCTGTAAAAGTTTAAATGTTAGGTCTTCTATGATAA
>JAJPZY010000008.1 GCA_021204085.1 Clostridiales bacterium
CAACTTATCATAGAAGATCTGATATATTTACAGAAATAAATTCACACACTCTTTTATTCGGCGACAGCCGAAGAGCGAGATGAAGCGAAGCGGAATCGAGCTTCTCTTCGGCAAACAGCTTTTACATTGCCGGGTATTCCAGCGAAGCGAAATCGAGCTTCTCTTCGTGTCGCACACAGCTTTTTACCTACGCTTCCCTCTGCCGCACTTCTCCGCGCTCGCAGCGGTTGCCCCAGGAATCGATGAGCTCACCTTCCCGGTAAACGCAGATGACTTCGCAATGGTTTGCACAGTTGGGGCAGGTGACTTCACGGGTAACAAAATCCATCTCCGCCACGTCAAAGGAAAACGGGCGTTCCACACCGCAGCCCTGTGCCAGAATCGCTGCGCCGTAGCAGCCCATCAGGTGGCCGTTTTCATCCACGATGATCTCTTCGCCGAGAGAATCGGCAAATGCCTTTACCACGCCCTCATTTTTGCTGACGCCGCCCTGAAAAACAATGGGAGGAAGAATCTTCTTTCCTTTCCCGATGTTGTTCAGATAATTGTTGGCCACGGCATTGCAAAGCCCGGCAATAATATCTTCTTTCCGATGCCCCATCTGAATCTTGTGGACTAGATCAGATTCCGCAAAAACCGTGCACCGCGCAGCGATCGGCGTCGGGTTGGTGCTGCCGAGAGCAATCTTTCCGAAATCCTCCACATCCACGCCGAGACGACGGGCCTGGCTGGAAAGGAAAGAGCCGGTTCCGGCCGCGCAGAGCGTATTCATGGCATAATCCACCGCCACGCCGTTCTCCACACAGATAATCTTCGAATCCTGTCCGCCGATCTCCAGAATCGTCCGGACATCCGGATGCAGCGTCGTCGTGCCGACCGCGTGCGCCGTGATCTCATTTTTCACAATGCTGGCGTTGCACATCGCGCCCACCAGCTTTCGGGCGCTGCCCGTCGTTCCTGCGGCCACCACCTGGTACTCATCCTGATCCAGCTGCTTCCCGAGAGACGCGATCACCTTCTTTGAGGCCTCCATCGGATTCCCCTCTGTCCATAGATAAACTCCGCAGAGGATATTCTTATCTTCATCAATAATTACTCCCTTAGTCGAAATTGATCCGATATCAATTCCAAGATATGCTTTTTTCATGCGAATCTCCATTCTGTTGTTTCAATGTATTCGTTAGTCCCCCCTACTGCCGCTCATGTTTCATACTCATCATATCGTAGAACGCCTCAATCCTTGTCTCCACCCCGGTATCTCCGGTCTGCGTATCATAACTCATAAACAGCGTCGGGATATGGTAATCATCGCTGATATTGTGAAGCACCGGAATGCAATCCATCTCCGGTGTGCACCCGAAGGACTTGATATGCACCAGTCCGTCGAATCCTTTTTTCGCGTAATACTCCGCCAGAGTGATCGTAGCAACAGAGGAACAGCCGGTGTTGTACTTTATGTACTTTGAACTTTCCTTCTGATGAATATCCACCCAGATGGAAGCCGGAAATTTGTTCAGGTCATAATTGATGTAATGCCGGAGTTTTTTTAAGACCCGCTCGTCCGGACAGATCAGGAGGCTGTTGGAGAGGTTCATCCACCGATGGACCTCCGCGCCCATCTGTGCCAGCTTTTTCTCAATTTCGTGGTTGGAAAACGGATCCATGATGGTGAAGTATTCACCCACCAGGCCGACCCGGATCGGATGTTCGGGTTTGTTGATGGGGATGGCTTTCATGTCGGCCATCGCTTTTTTGTAAATCTGCTTTACCTGCCGAAGTCCTTTGGCTTTTCGGAGTTCTGCCAGAAAACGGTTATATACCTTGTCGAAAGATCCTTTTTTGATTTCAAAGCCCATATTCTGACGATAAAAATCCTCCACCTTATCAATGCCTGTAACCATTTTAAAGGTAGCGGGAATCGCCCCGACAAGCCGCAGAAGATTGAAATGATCAGAATATTTTTTTGCATCCTTGATAAAAGAGAAAAGGCTTTTGTAACGGAAAAGTGTGATGTTGAACATCTCAAAATCATAGCCCATATCCCGTAAGATCTGTTCATGCAGTTCTCCGTAATAGCCGAGACGGCAGGTGCCGCCGGTCTGAATCAGAACGTTAGCCCCCTCTTCCAGAGCTTCGATGTAATTGCCCATGTGGCATTTGAACGGAGCACAGACAAAATCCGGGCTGTACTTTGCACCGAGATCCATGGTGCGTTTGGTCATGACGGGGGGCGCCATATAGCCGGCGACCAGTCCGTTGTTGACGAAATATTTGATGGCGATGTCGTAGTTCCCGAGGGAAGGGTAGCACAGTGTGTAATGATGTTCAGCCATTTTTCTGCACCTCCTTGCGGAAACGGATGATATCGATAAAGCTTTCCAGACGTGTCTCAATGCCCGCGCTTGCGTCCTGACTGTCCAGCAGAAGATTTAAAATCGGCCGGTCTTTGACGCGGCGGATGATCATCTCGTTGATCATGGAGTCCGGACCGCACGGGAAGGCGGTGATCAGGACGATTCCGTCAACCTGATCGTGATATTTTTCAACGGCTCCCAGGAGTTCCCTGCTCATTGTCCAGGGGACGTCTTTACAAAGCTTCCGCGAATCAATCTGTGCCTGCTGCAAATCCACGGCATCTGCGCAGACAGGCAGCGCGTCCAGGCGGCGGATGCTTTTCAGGATGGGGATGCCGATATATTCGTCATAAAGGTTGTAGCTGTGCCCGGCGACCAGTACGCGAATCTTATCTGTGGAAGCCAGCGCTTCCTCCTGCTTTATCATTTTTGCGTGAAGGTCTGCTTCCCATGCAGCGTGAGCTTTTTTCCATGCAGCTTCAGCTTCCGGGCGGGTTTTGCCCAGACTTACGCCCAGGCCGATGTAGGCTTCATTCTCCGTCTTTTTCATATGGACGTCCACTTCACAGGAAATGAATCGGATTCCTTTCTCCCGGAAGGTGTTGGCGCAGATATCATACAGGGCTTCAAAACGTGTACACATGATGCCATCTTTGCCGAAATCCGCAATGCGAGGAACAAAGATCGCGTCGCATTTTCCCTCCAGTGCCGCCACATGGCCAAAGAAAAGTTTGCTGGAAAGGCAGTTCTCGTCGACGGCATAGTGTTCGCCGATGTCCTGGATTGCTTTGTTTGTGCGCGGACTTACCACCGTCTCAAAGCCGAGCTCGCGGAAAAATGTTTCCCAGAGGACGGCATAGCGGTGATAAAGCAGCGCGCGCGGGATTCCTATTTTCATGATACTTGTTTACTCCTGTCAAATGTACTTCTTCGATTTAAAATACGCAAGGTATGCGGCAATCATTTTCTGATCGACCTCCGGGCAGTGAATGCCGGACTGGCCGAGCAAAAGCGCTGCGTTGCCTGTCTCGTAGGTGGAATCTTTTCCGATAAAGTGCCAGAGAACGCTGGTGTTGCCGCTGGTGGCTGTCTCAAAGAGACATTCCAGTAAGACCATGGCATTTTGGGAGGCGTCGGCTTGTTTGATTCGGCTCTTCCACACAGGGAACGGGATGAAGCGAACCCTGTACCCGCAGCCGCGGATATATTTTGCGACGGAGCGCAGCGACTGCCCCTTGGGGTTAACCAAATGGAACGCGTGACCAAAGCACTCTTCTTTCATGGAAATATAGATCAGAGCTTTTGCCACATAATCCACGGGGGTCATATGGAAATGATAGGGTGCGAGCGGAATGCCTTCCATCTGAATCATGCTGACCATGATCCGGCTGACCATATCATTTAATTCATAGATACCGTTTGACGCGCCGGTGATGTCGCCGGGGCGGTAAACAGCGGCTTTTAATCCCCGTTCGCGGGCAATATTTATAATCTTTTCCGAGACCCACTTGGTCTGGGAGTATGCGAGAGAGAAACCATGCCAGTTTTTCAGGGAATCGTCCTCACGCAGGTGCTTCCCGTGATTCTCCGGCGTATCAAAGACGCTGTAGGAAGAGACGTAATGGTAATATTTAGCCGGACCTTCAGATGCAAGCCGGAGGGTCTCCACGGTGCCGCCCACATTGGTGGTCTTCAGATATTCATAAGGGAAGACAAAGTTTAAAAGGGCGCCGCTGTGGTAGATGACTTCGATCTTCTCCGCCAGTGATGTCCAGGTGTCTTCGTCTAAACCGAGCTTCGGCTCAGCCAGATTGCCGGTGACAGGACGAAGGTAGTGAGCCATGCCGTCGTTCCAGAGATGGTAGTGCTGCAGATTGTTCTTCAGCCGTTCCATTCCGGCTTCCGCAGAATCTGCACGGATCAGGCAGTAAATGCGCAGTCCGGAGTGAGGGTAATAGCGGAAAATCGCGTGAATCAGCTGCGCACCCAGAAAACCGGTGCCGCCGATGAGGAAAATCTTCCGGCAATCTTTCGGAGCTTTGGTATATACCGCGTCATACTGAATGGACTCGTCCAGACGGCATTCTTTTTCCAGATTGACGGCTTTCTGGCGGCTCGCTGCCCCGGAAAGCACCGAGTGGATATATTTTGTGATTCCTGTCACGGAGGAATCGCGCAGCAGCTCGCGCAAATCCAGTTTGATGTGGAATTTTTCCTCAATACTGTTGACAAGCTCAAATCCCATCAGGGAATCTCCGCCCAGCGCAAGGAAAGAATCGTTTGGATTAAACTGCTCAATATTTAATACTTTCTGGAAGGCGGAGCGTACCTGAATGAAAATTTCATCGGTTTTGTCAACCAGTGCATCTGCGGTTTCCCGGGAGATGTCGATGAGCGTATCGGCTGTATCAAGTGATTTTTCAAAGATAGCGTCCGCTTTGTCTTTTGATTTTTCTATAATGTTGTCTGCCTTATCGTAGGATTTTCCGATGATGGTCTCCGCACGGTCAATGGATCTGGAAAGGAGGCTGTTGCCTCTTTTTTTCATATAATAACTGCGGCTGCTGTACAGCACGTCCAGTTTTCCTTCCAGATAAAGTGTCCGGGTCTTAAGCATCTGAAGCTTACGGTTGTCTGTTCGCGGGATGGTGTCATGCGGAACAAAAACCACATCATAGAAGGAGAAGGAAAAGCGGTCGGAGACGGCCTTGTTGATCTCCTGTACGAGACGCGCAAAATTCTCTTCGGGGCGTGCTTCGACGACTGCGATAATCTGCTCTCTGGTGTCGGAGGTAACGGAGAAAAATCCGTAGGCCGATCCTGCAAGTGCGGGCACATTCTAGCTGACGGTAACCTGCAGGTCGCTGGGATAGATATTGTGCCCGTTGACGATCAGCATCTCTTTGATGCGCCCGGTGATGTAAAGATGTCCCTGATATAAAAATCCCAGGTCGCCGGTCCGGTAAAAATCCATGTCATAGCCGGTAAGCTTTGCGTGAAAGCAGCGGCTGTCCTTCGGGTTCTGCCAGTAACCGTCAGTCACGCTGTCGCCACCGAGGAAGATTTCCCCGATGCGCAGATCCGGGTATACTTTGTGTGTTCTGGCGTTGCCGATCCGAACGGTCAGATCTTTTACCGGAGCGCCGACGCTGACAATTTCCTTGATCTGATTACTGTCTGTGTTTTCTGTTGTATCGGTATCACCCTCGACGATAACCGCACGGTTTTTCTGATACGCTTCGTAATCCAGCTTCAGTGTACGGTAATCCTGCCTTGCGAATGTGGCGAGGCAGACGTTTTCCGATACGCCGTAGCCGGGAGCCATCGCATTGGGCGCGCAGTGAAACATTTTCGTAAACCGCTCTACCGTCTTCGCACTGATAAACTCGGAGCCATTCATAAAGTGCGTGACATGCGTCAGCGGGTATTTCGCCGCCTCTTCCTCAGAAAAAATGCGGGTGCAGGCGTCGTAAGCCGAGCCGGGACCGACGGTCAGCGTGGTCTGAAAATCATACATCATCTTAATCCAAAGCTTCGGGTTCTCCAGAAAGCGGAGCGTCTGTAAAAAGTATCCCACGGAGTTTGTCGCCATCAGCGGCATGAGGACGGTCACTGTCAGACCGAGATTGTGGAAAAACGGCACCCAGGTAGCCAGTGATACATGGTCCAGAGAAACACAGTCAGAACATTGCTCCAGGTTTTTGGTGACGTTTCTCCAGAGGACGCGGACACCCTTCGGATCCTTTGTGGAACCGGAAGTATATTGCAGATACGCGAGTGAATCCATCTCAACAGGGACGATGACGTCCTCCCGCCGGTAAGGTGTCAGCTGATCGGTGTAGATGCGCTTCAGGCGGATGGTATCACGAAAAGCTTCTTTTAACAGACGTCCCGTGACGCTTACATCAGAACCCTGCTCCAGGGCATAATTGGAGATCAGTGCCTTCGGGTGACAGGATTTTAATACGGAGATGAACCGTGCCGTTTTGTCCTCATCCAGCGGAGGCGGAATGACGACGAATACGACGCCGGCCATCATGCAGCCGTAGACGGCGTACATGGTTCCGAAATCCTGCATGGAAAAAATAATTGCCCGATCGCCGGGGCGGATGCCCTTTTTGCGCAGCATATACGCGATTTCCAGGGAGCGGTTGTAGGCTTCACGATAGGTGTGAGATTCGATGATCCATTTTTGCGAATCGTCGTCATAATCGACAAAACGGAAGGGGTCAAAATCAGGATTGACCTTTACCTGTTTTTGAAAGGCTTTAATGATTGTTGGTATCTGCTTCATTTTAATTGTTTCCTTAATGGTATTTGTATTCGATACAAGAATAGAGCAGGGTATTTGGTGATGCCAAAACCCCGCAGATTCGTACCCAATTATCATATATCTAATAGGCATTTCCCGCAAGTGAAATGTTTATAAACTTGTTATTTGCGGATGTTGTTATGACGGACGCAACAGTTGCCGAAGTAATCGTTTCAGGCAACCGGGGCAACGCTTCGACGAACTAATCACTAAGTGCGGCTAAGACGCTCAGGAATGCCTTCGCGCCTAAGTCTTACTAAGTGATGGATTTTGTCTCAGCTAAAAACGCCCCTACAAAGTTCCCTGAAACGATTACTTCGGCAACTGTTGCGTCCTGTGCCAGGTATTTGTATAAAATTTTTGTGAGCAAGTAAAGTAAAAAGGTGCTAAAAAGAAAAAGAAAAGATTGTGCATTATATAAGTTATATGTTAAAATACATTTAATGCGACATTACAGCAAGATTTTTTATGAGGAGGACATTTACTATGGAGAAATTATTGATTCTGAACCCGGGTTCTACTTCCACGAAGATTGCTTATTATGAAGACGAGAACCAGATCTTTGTGGAGAGCATCTCTCACTCTGCCGACGTGATCGCACAGTATGATCTGATCGTTGACCAGTATGAGTTCCGTAAGGATATGATCCTGGATGTGTTAAAGGACAAGGGTGTGAAGCTGGAGGATCTGACCGGTATCGTGGCTCGCGGCGGTCTGCTTCCGCCTGTAAAAGCCGGTGCGTATATTGTCAATGACGACATGGTATGGCAGCTGAAGAATAAGCCGGCGATGGAGCATGCTTCCAACCTGGGCGCGGTTATCGCGGATGCGATTGCAAAACCGCTCGGCATCCCGGCTTTCATTTATGACGGCGTGACCGTGGATGAGATGTGGCCGATTTTGAAGATCACCGGATTCCAGGAAGTGACCAGAAAGGGAATCGGACACAACCTGAATACCCGTGCGGCGGCGATGAAATATGCCCGCGAGCATGATAAGGCATACAAAGACTGTAAGCTGATCGTGGTTCACTTAGGCGGCGGCATTTCTGTTACTCTGCAGTATGGCGGAAAAGTGGCGGATATCATTAATGATGAGGACGGCCCGTTTGCACCGGAGCGTTCCGGCAGGCTGCCGATTCAGTCCTTTACGACATACTTCGGAGAATCCGGACTGACCACGAAGGAGATGCTGAAAAAGCTGAAATCCCGCGGCGGCCTGGTCAATCATCTGGGCGTAAACGACAGCCGTGAGGTAGAGAAGATGATCAAGGACGGCGACGAGCATGCGAAGCTGATCTATGATGCAATGGCACTGAATGTTGCACGGTGTGTCGGCGAGGAGGCTGCGACCGTGGCCGGTGATATCGAAGGCATCGTTCTGACCGGAGGTATTGCTTATTCCGAGTATTTTACAAATGAAGTGAAGAAGAATGTGGAGTGGATCGCGCCGGT
Source organism: Clostridiales bacterium (assembly GCA_021204085.1). Classification (GTDB taxonomy): domain Bacteria; phylum Bacillota; class Clostridia; order Lachnospirales; family Lachnospiraceae; genus Eubacterium_I. The sequence goes on from JAJPZY010000008.1 coordinate 8,121, forward strand.
GACCGTATATCCGGGTGAGAACGAGATGGAGTCTCTGGCTCTGGGCGGACTTCGTGTTCTGCGCGGCGAGGAAGAAGCGAACACATTCGTAAAAGTAGAGTAATCTTATACAGCGAGTTGCTGCTTGTTCGATGCATGAGTCATTGGACGCGGCACCGGCGGGGGAAGTTTATGAAACGCCCGTATAATTAAAAAGAGGGAGGATATTTCTGAGACGATGGGAATATCCTCTTTTTATAATTCATTTTTACTATTCACATTACGGAAAAAATCGGTTAGACTGATAGCATATGTACGAATTTGTACGCACTTTAAATGAAGGGGACGGGAAAAGTGGATAAGAAAAAAATATCAAAGATGATTGCTGACGGGCAGGCGATTCTGGGCGTGGAGCTTGGCTCTACACGGATTAAAGCGGTGCTGATCGCGCCGGATCATACGCCCATCGCCCAGGGCAGCCACGAGTGGGAGAACCGGTTGGTGGACGGAATCTGGACGTATTCACTGGAGGATATCTGGAGCGGTTTGCAGGACGCTTATGCGGATCTTGCGAATCATGTGAGAACAGAATATGGAGAGAAACTGACGAGGCTGGCGGCTATGGGATTCAGCGCCATGATGCACGGATATCTGGTGTTTGATGAGAAGGATGAGCTTCTGGTGCCGTTTCGGACCTGGAGGAATACCATTACAGAGGAAGCAGCAGAAAAGCTGACGGAGCTGTTCCGGTATAATATTCCGCAGCGGTGGAGCATTGCTCACCTGTATCAGGCGATTTTAAACAAGGAAGAGCATGTCAGTAAGATCGCGTTTCAGACAACACTGGCGGGATATATCCACTGGCAGCTGACCGGGCAGAAGGTTGTGGGAGTGGGCGAAGCTTCCGGAATGTTCCCGATTGACAGCAAGACAAAAGATTATAACCGGAAAATGGTGACTGATTTTGAAACGCTGACTGAGGCAGCCGGGATGCCGTGGAAGCTTGCCGATATTTATCCGAAAGTGCTTCTTGCCGGGGAATCGGCCGGTGAGCTGACCGAGGCGGGGGCAAGACTTCTGGATCCGACCGGGACACTTCAGGCCGGGATTCCCGTCTGCCCGCCGGAGGGCGATGCCGGAACCGGCATGGCAGCAACAAACAGTGTAAAAGTACGTACAGGCAATGTCTCGGCGGGCACGTCAATCTTTGCTATGGTGGTTCTGGAGCGTGAACTGGCGAACGTCCACCGGGAGCTGGATATGGTGACGACACCGACCGGAGATCCGGTGGCGATGGTGCATTGCAACAACTGTACATCGGATCTGAATGCCTGGGTGGGTATTTTTAAGGAATTTGCCGAAGCCTCCGGGATGAGCATAAGTATGGATCAGCTTTACGGGACACTTTACAACAAGGCTCTGGAGGGTGATACGGATTGCGGCGGCGTTCTTGCTTACAACTATTTTTCCGGCGAGGGCGTGACTGCTTTTGATGCGGGACGGCCGCTTCTGGTACGGCAGCCGGATGCGAAGTTTAATCTGGCGAATTTTATGAGGGCGAACCTCTACTCCGCGGCGGCTACGCTGAAAGTGGGATTGGATATTCTGTTAAAAGAGGAAAAAGTACAGGTGGATTCCATGCTTGGTCACGGCGGATTATTTAAAACAAAAGGAGTCGGACAGAGAATTATGGCAGCTGCAATGAACGCACCGGTGGCAGTGATGGAGACGGCCGGCGAGGGCGGCGCCTGGGGCATTGCTTTGTTGGCAGCATATATGGTCAACGGAGAAGGAATGACACTGGATCAGTATCTGGAGAAGTGTGTGTTTGCCGGAGCGGAAGGATCTGTTATCGAGCCTGATCCGGCGGATGTGGCTGGGTTTGACGCTTTTATTGAAAAATATGTGGCGGGGCTGCCGATCGAGCGGGCCGCGGTGGAACACATGAATTAATTGTATGCAAAATATGAGGCGGACGATGTGCAGAAAACACTTCATAAGCGGGCGCTTTGTTGTGTCCGTGTTGAAGTCGTTTTTGTACATCGTCTCGAAACAATGTTAAAGCAAACGAGGAGGCAATTATGTTAGAGAATTTAAAGCGGGAGGTCTACGAGGCGAATATGCTTCTCCCGAAATACGGTCTGGTCACATTTACCTGGGGAAATGTCAGCGGAATTGACCGGGAGAGCGGATTATTTGTGATCAAACCCAGCGGCGTTGAATATGACAAACTGACGCCGGAGGATATGGTGGTCGTAGATTTAAAAGGAAATAAGGTAGAGGGGAGATACAATCCGTCCTCGGATACCGCGACACACATGGTTTTGTACAATCGCTTTCCGAACATCGGCGGGATTGTCCATACCCACTCATCCTGGGCGACCAGCTGGGCGCAGGCGGGGCGGGAGATTCCCTGCTACGGGACGACGCATGCGGACTATATTTACGGAGCGGTTCCCTGCGTGCGGAATCTGACAAAAGAGGAAATCGATGAGGCGTATGAACTGAATACGGGTATTCTCATCGCGGATGCCTTTGAGGAAATGCAGAAGGATTATGAGGCGGTTCCGGCGGTGCTTTGCAAGAATCACGGCCCGTTTACCTGGGGCAAAGATGCGCATGAGGCGGTGCATAACGCTGTGGTTCTGGAGGAGTGCGCAAAGATGGCAGCCCGGTGTGAACAGATCAATCCGTCCGTGAAGCCGGCGCCGCAGGAGCTGCAGGACAAGCATTACTATCGGAAGCATGGGGCGAATGCTTATTATGGGCAGAGTACGAATTGATTCACAAATGAAGGAAGCGGATATAAGGAGGGTATTATGAGACAAAAAGTATATAAATTCTGGTTTTGTACGGGGTCGCAGGACTTGTACGGGGATGAGTGCCTGGCTAATGTGGCACAGCATTCAAAAGTTATTGTAAAAGCATTAAATGACAGCGGCATTCTGCCGTTTGAGGTGATTTGGAAACCAACGCTGATTACAAATGATCTGATTCGCAGGACGTTTAATGAGGCGAATATGGATGAAGAATGCGCCGGCGTAATCACATGGATGCACACTTTTTCACCGGCCAAGTCCTGGATCCTTGGTCTGCAGGAATATCGCAAACCGCTGCTTCATCTGCACACGCAGTTTAATGAAGAAATTCCATATGATACCATTGATATGGATTTCATGAACGAAAACCAGTCAGCACACGGAGACCGGGAGTACGGACATATTTTCAGCCGTCTGGACAAGGAACGAAAGATTGTAGTCGGTCACTGGAGCGATATTAATGTCCAGAAAAAGATTGCTTCCTGGATGCGCACGGCCATCGGCGTGATCGAAAGCAGTCATGTCCGAGTGATGCGTATCGCGGACAATATGAGAAATGTGGCTGTAACCGAAGGCGATAAGGTGGAAGCACAGATTAAATTTGGCTGGGAAGTGGACACTTACCCGGTGAATGAGATTGCTGCCGAGGTGGATGCGGTTCCGCAAGGCGCCATTGATGACCTGGTAGAGGAGTATTATGACCGGTATGTAATCCTGCCGGAAGGAAGGGATGAAAAAGAGTTTCGCCGCCTTGTTTCCGTTCAGGCAGGTATTGAACTGGGATTTGAAAAGTTTTTGACTGACCGCGATTATCACGCAATCGTGACTCATTTCGGCGATCTGGGCAGTTTAAAACAACTCCCGGGGCTTGCGATTCAAAGACTGATGGAGAAAGGATACGGTTTCGGCGGGGAGGGTGACTGGAAGACGGCCGCTATGGTCCGCGTGATGAAAATTATGACGCAGGGAATGGAGGATGCAAAGGGAACCTCTTTTTTTGAGGATTATACTTATAATCTGGTGCCGGGGAAGGAAGGAATTCTTCAGGCACATATGCTGGAAGTATGCCCGTCGGTTGCTGACGGTCCCATCAGCATTAAGGCACAGCCTTTGTCCATGGGTGATCGGGAAGATCCGGCAAGACTGGTCTTTACCGCAAAGACCGGCGTTGGTGTGGCGACATCTCTTATAGATCTGGGCAATCGGTTTCGCCTGATTATCAATACTGTGGATTGTAGGAAAACAGAAAAACCGATGCCGAAGCTTCCTGTTGCTACTGCTTTCTGGACACCGCGGCCGAACCTGCAGACGGGAGCGGAAGCGTGGATTCTGGCGGGAGGAGCACATCATACAGCTTTCAGTTATGATCTGACAGCGGAGCAGATGGGCGACTGGGCGGAAATCATGGGAATAGAGGCGGTTTATATTGATAATGATACCACAATCCGGCAGTTTAAAAATGAACTGAGATGGAATTCCCTGTATTACAGATGACAGAGAAAGATAACTTTTTAAAAAGAAACTGTGAAAACAGTTCTGACAGCAACAGAAGTTTTTGAGGAAAAGGAAAGATGATGCCCGAGGCGCGAATGACAGAGTTGAATATGAATGAAGTATTGATGTATCTTGGTCATCGCGGGCAGAAGCTGACACCGGAGGTTGAAGAACAGATCCGCCGCTGTATGGATCAGGTAAAAGTGCATGCTGCGCCACGTCTGGTTTATGTCCGGTTGCCGGTTATTGAAAGAAGGATGGAAGGTGTGGCCGGAAAAAAACAGCGACCGCATGAATCGGAAAAAGAGAGTACCTGTCGGAAAATATCGGAAAAGGAAATAAAGGGACTGCCGATAGGAGGAAAAGATATCGGGAAGCTGCTGGAACCCTGCCGGGAGGCGGTATTACTTGCTGTGACGCTGGGATCGCAGATCGAGCAACTGCTCATGCGCCGCGAGGTGACAGATATGGCGGAGGCGGTCATTCTGGATTCCTGTGCCAGCGTAGCGGTTGAAAATGTATGTGATTGCTTTGAGGAGGATATGCGCAGACAGATAGAGCAGGAGGGGGTGTTTCTCTCCAGCCGCGTGAGTCCGGGATATGGGGATTTCCCGTTGGAGACCCAGAAGCGTATGTGTGAAGTGCTCAACGTATCCCGACGGATCGGCCTGACAGTGACAGAAAATTTTCTCCTGGTTCCGCGAAAATCGGTAACGGCAATCATGGGGATTTCCGAGGAACCTTTTACGCTGCGAAGCCGCGGCTGTGAAGTCTGCAATATGTTTTTGAATTGTGCATACAGAAAGCGAGGCGTGGTCTGCTATGAATAAACTGATTTTACTGGATGGTGCCACAGGTACAATGCTGCAGAATGCCGGTCTGGCGCTTGGCGCGAGGCCGGAGATTTTTGGCATGGAGCATCCGGAAATATTAGAGGATATCCACCGGCAGTATGTGAAAGCCGGAAGTGACGTGATCTATTCGAATACCTTTGGCGCTAATGCGCATAAGTTACAGGGAACCGGATATACCGTACAGGAAGTGGTGGCGGCAAACGTAGCGGCGGCGCGGCGGGTCGTAGACGGTGATTGTGGGAAGGTACGTGTTGCCCTGGACGTTGGCCCGATCGGCGAACTGATGGAGCCGCTGGGGACGCTTTCTTTTGACGAGGCATACGAAATCTATAAGGAACTTGTCATTGCCGGGGAGGCAGCCGGTGCAGATCTGGTTGTCTTTGAGACCATGACGGATCTGTATGAGGTAAAGGCTGCTGTTTTGGCGGCAAAGGAAAATACGAAGCTGCCTGTCTGGGTTACGATGAGCTTTGAGGCTTCCGGGAGAACGTTTACCGGTACGTTGGTGCCGTCTATGGCGGCGACGCTGGACGGTCTCGGTGTGGACGCAATGGGCATCAACTGTTCTCTGGGTCCGCGGGAGATTTTTCCAATGATTGAGGAAATGCGGAAGTGGACAGACAAACCGCTGATCGTAAAACCGAACGCCGGGCTGCCGGATCCGGCGACCGGGGAATATGATATGGATGCGGCGGAGTTTGCCCGGCAGATGCAGCCGTTTTTGGATTTTGGCGTTTCCATGGTTGGCGGGTGCTGCGGGACGACGCCGGAATTTATCGCGGGGCTGGCAAAGCTGGCGGGTAAAATGTCAATAGAGACAGGTGCAAAGAGTGTCGGTTGTGCGAAGCTTAAGGCGGTGAATCTGTCAGGTGATGTTTCGGAAAATATGCCCGACTGTTCAGGCGGATTGCGGAAAGTATATGGAGATGCTGCGGACGATGCCTGCACATTCCGCCGCGGCGTCTGCTCCGCGGGCAGGATGGTGGAATTCGGCGGTGTCCGTGTGATTGGCGAGCGCATCAATCCGACCGGAAAAAAGCGGTTTGCGCAGGCACTGCGGGAGCATGATTTAAATTATATCATGGAGCGCGCCATCGAGCAGGCGGACGCCGGTGCGGATATTCTGGATATCAACGTGGGACTTCCGGGCCTTGACGAGCCGCAGATGATGATTGATGTGGTGCAGGCGGTGCAGAGCGTGGTTGATCTGCCGCTGCAGATTGATTCTTCCGACCCGGCGGCCATCGAGGCGGGGCTTCGAGTCTGCAACGGGCGGGCGATTGTCAATTCGGTCAATGCGGAGGACGAGGTGCTTGCGCGCGTGCTTCCCATTGTGAAAAAATACGGCGCCGCGGTGGTGGGGCTTACCATGGACAAGTCCGGGATTCCTGACAGCGCCGGGCGGCGGTTTGCACTGGCGGAAAAAATCGTAAACGCGGCGGTTGCGATCGGCATTCCGAAGGAGGATGTACTGATCGACTGCCTGACGCTTACCATCTCTGCACAGCAGGAGCAGGCGGCAGAGACCTTAAAAGCGGTGCGGATGGTGCATGAGCGTCTCGGGCTGCACTGTGTCCTCGGCGTCAGCAATATTTCCTTCGGCCTGCCGCAGCGGAACCATATCACGACAAGCTTCCTGACGCAGGCGCTGTGCTGCGGACTGGATCTGCCGATTATCAACCCGAACCAGACAGAGATCATGGATACGATTTTTTCTTATCGGGCTCTTTCCGGGGAGGATAAACAGTGCGAGGCCTATATCGAGCGGTTTGCCGGCGCGAAGGAAGAGAAAAAAACGTTTGCCGCGCCCCGGGAGATGACCGTGGAGACAGCGGTTTTAAAAGGGTTAAAGCAGGAGACGAAGGAACTGACTGCGCGGCACCTGGAGACCATGAGCGAACTGGATGTAATCAATACAAAGCTGATTCCAGCGCTGGATGTGGTCGGAGAAAAGTACGAAAAACAACAGATCTTCCTGCCGCAGCTGATCAACTCCGCCAACGCAGCATGTGCCGGTTTTGACCTGATCAAGGAACGGATCGCAGCGCGTGGTGGGGAAAGTGTTTCGAAAGGAAAAATTATCATGGCTACCGTGGAAGGCGATATCCATGATATCGGTAAAAATATCGTCCGCGTGGTATTGGAGAATTACGGTTACCGGGTGATTGATCTGGGGCGGGATGTGCCGCCGCAGAAAATCGTCGACATGGCGATCGCGGAGGATGTCCGCCTGATCGGGTTGTCGGCGCTGATGACAACGACGGTGGTTTCTATGGAGAAAACAATTGCGGCGCTCCGCGCGTCGGGACATGACTGTAAGGTTTTTGTGGGTGGCGCAGTGCTGACGCCGGAATATGCCATGGAGATAGGAGCGGATTATTATACAAAGGATGCGAAAGCGTCCGTGGATGTGGCAAAGGAGGTACTCGGGTAATCGTATAAACGAATGTAAAATGATGGAAGCGATGATTGTCTGGGAATCAGGGAAGCAGCCTGATAAACAGGTTGTTGAAATCATCCCTTCTTTCGTTTATATAGAAGACAGATGTACATATACGCGGCGATAACCCGAAAGAATAATAATAATATGACAGTCAGAGAATATTTAGAAAATAACATATTGCTGTTTGACGGCGGGATGGGAACGTATTTTTCCCAGAAGAATTATCGGCAGGGAATGAGCTGTGAGCTGGCGGCTCTGCACCAGCCGGAGCTGATTTCTGAGATTCATAAGGAGTACCTTAAAGTCGGTGCGAAGGCCATAAAGACGGATACTTTTGCGGTGAACCGTGTGGTGTTTCAGGGGGATGAGGATCTGGTGCACCGGACGACCGCGGCGGCGTGGAAACTGGCAAAGGACGCTGCGGCAGAGTATGATGCCTATGTGTTTGCGGATATCGGGACAATTTCCGGATTAAGCGAAGAGCAAAACATTTTTGAAGAATATCAATTTGTGGCGGATTGTTTTCTGGAACAGGGCGCGCAGAATTTTCTGTTTGAGACCAACGCAGGGACCGAAGGGCTGCCGGAAATCACTGCTTACATTCGGGAGAAAGTACCGTCTGCTTATATCATTGTAAGCTTTGCCGTGCAGGCGGACGGCTATTCCAGAGAAGGCGTCTGGGCGGGCGATCTTTTTTCGGAGATGCAGTCGTCGTCGGCGGACGCTCTTGGTTTGAATTGTGTCTGCGGCGCGCGGCACATGCTGGAACTGGTGCAGAAGCTTGATCATGAGGGGATCACACTTTCCCTGATGCCGAATGCCGGCTATCCGACGGTGATCAATAATCGTACCTATTATGACGGTGATCCCATGTATTTTGCCTCGCAGATCCGGGAGATGGCGGCGGAGGGCGCCGCGATTGTCGGCGGGTGCTGCGGAACGATGCCGGTGCATATCGAGATGGTCAAAAAGGAACTGCAGGAAGTACAGCGGATTGTTCCGGGGAAAAAAGAACGCGTTTCGCGGATTCCTGCGGCGGAGGCCGCCGAGAGTCTGTTCTGGAATAAGCTGCAGGCAGGGGAAAAAGTGATCGCCGTGGAGCTGGATTCTCCGGCGGACGCGAATATGGTGAAGTTTATGAAGGGCGCATGGGAGTTAAAGGGCGCCGGGGCGGATATCATCACGATTGCCGACTGCCCGATCGCCAGAGCCCGCATGGACTCCAGTCTGCTGGCCTGCAAGATTCGCCGGGAACTTTCCATGGATGCGCTGCCCCATATGACCTGCCGCGACCGGAATTTAAACGCAACCAAGGCGCTGCTCTTCGGGTTGTACGCTGAGGGCGTGCGCAACATACTGCTGATCACCGGCGACCCGATTCCCACAGCAGAGCGGGATGAAGTAAAAAGCGTATACCAGTTCAACTCCAGAAAACTGGCGGCTTTTGTCACCTCTCTGGCGAAAAAATCACTGCCGGGGCCGTTCCACCTCTTCGGCGCGTTAAATGTCAATGCAAGGAATTTTGACGTCCAGCTGCGGTTGGCAAAGGAAAAAACGGAGAAGGGCATGGTGGGATTCCTGACCCAGCCGATACTGACCGAACAGGCTTTTGAAAATTTAAAGCGAGCCCGTGAAGAGCTGGACGCCTACCTGCTCGGCGGCATCATTCCCGTAGTCAGTGAGCGGAATGCCCGTTTTATGGATAGCGAGATCAACGGCATCAATGTAGACCCGAAGATCACTGAATTATATGCCGGGAAAAACCGTGCGGAGGCGGAAGAACTGGCCGTAGAGATTTCCACTGAGATTATGCGGAGGATATCTCCTTATGTGGACGGATATTATCTGATGACGCCGTTTGGACGGACAGGGCTGATCGCGCGGATTATTGAAGCCGGGGTTTAAGAATTAACCAGAGTATGTTACCATGAATTTATATTATATTCAAAAAATCAAGGTTAAGAAACTGTTAAGAGGTTTTTGGTTTATTTCATAAGATTGCCCTGTTATTCTGATTTGCAAGGAAAAAGAATAACGGGGCGTTTTTTCAGGCGTTTTTCAGGCTGTCGGTATTCTTCTTTTAACAAACTGCGTGAAGTGTGATAGAATGAGCGCAGATAACGGGTACGGCGGAGTTCACGATAGAATGAGCGCAGATAACGGGCACGGTGGGGTTTATGATAAAAGAATAAAACGGGAGAGTGGCAGGTTATGATTAATCCCGAATTATTCATGACAGCTTAGCATCATCCGGATTGGACTAAAAATATCGT
>JAJPZY010000072.1 GCA_021204085.1 Clostridiales bacterium
GGCAAAGGTCTGCAACACCTCTATCACCGGTTCGATTCCGGTTGTCGCCTCTTAAATCCCCTGAAATTCAGGGGATTTCTTTTTGAAAATGTATGTCTTTTTATGTCCTGATGTATGTCTTACAGAATGTTAGCTACCTTCTGGGCTGTCTCTTCCCTTGTTGCGATATTCCTTAAATAATGATGCGTAGTCTCTAAACATGAATGCCCCAGCATATCCTGCAATTCTGTTTCATTCACTCCATGCTTATACAGGATTGAGGCCGTTGAGAATCTCATTTTATGGGATGACCTGTATTCAATATGTAGATGATTACAAATCTTTTTAAGGTGTCTGTTAAAAGTAGCTGTTGAAAAATTATGTCCGTCCCAGTAGAAAATATATTCCGGGTCTGAGTTCAAAGATTTAATTTTAGTTAGAATCTGGTTTGCTTCATCGTGTATATACAAATAACGGATGCCGGAATTTGTATTTCCTTTGATGTGATCTATAATGTTGTTTTTGTCGTCAATAAAGCGTTCAACTAAAATATAATTTCCATGAATGTCAGACCATTTCAGCCCTTTGACTTCACCGATTCTGAGAGTGAAATAAAAATCAAAGGCAATCGCTAAATCAATCAGGCTATCAGATTGTTTTGCATATTCAATAATGGCATTCCGCTCTGATTCTGTATAAGGAATGATTTTTTTATTTGTTGCCTTAAAGGGAAGGTTTTTCGTCTCAATGTTGTTAATGGGATTGACACTGATTATATCTTTCCTGATGGCATAATAAATCAATCCATTCAGTACGCTTTTTGTATTGATAAAAGTCTGTTTAGTTAATGCCCTGTCTTTTGTGATCCGCTCAAAATATTCGATGAAATCAAGAGGTTTCAGCTTAACAAGTGGCTTATCTGCGATCGGGTCGTTTTTGATGTTAGCATTGTAAAGAAAACGATTTTCGCGGATGGTCTTGTCTGTTGTTGCTGGCTGATTGATTTTGTAATTTTCCCATTCTTCATAGAATGAGTTAATCGTAAGGGGAGCGTAAAATTCATTATAGATTTTATCAATCAGGCTGTCCCTTGTTTTTGCGGAATAGTATTTCCTTTTGACGTAAACATAAAAAAGATTTTTGGCGGCTCTCACTCCTATCTTGTCCAGATTGACAATTTTTGAAACTGCAATTTCTTTTTTCTTCATGATATAAAGTTGCTCTATATCTGCCAATTCCATCTTATCATATAAATCTAAGTTTTCAACACACATAATATATTCTCCATTCGATTTTTTTGCATGGAGAACATGCTGTGATGGAACAGAAAAGTAACTCCGAAAAAAGCTATAGATAAAAATTTGGAATACTTTTTTTGAATAAAACTTAGATAAGAATACTTTTGAAGTATTTAAAGAAAAACCCTCGGAGAGTCTCCCGGAAGGGCGCGTCCAGTGCGAAACTGGCACCGTCTAAGTTTATGCTTAGACATAGGGTGCTATGTTGAACTTGCGTTTTTTCTTTTATATGGCGGGCTGACGATCATATTAAAGAAAAAGGAGATGGTTTTATGCCGTTTGATGTGCAGAAATACAAGGCGCGCGGCGGGAGCTCCTATCGGGAAGTTCAACATTGCATCCGTTACCGGAATGAACCGCACCGCAATGTGCAGTATGGGAATCCGGATATTGACCCGAACAAGACCGCCCTCAATTATACTGTCGGGATACGACGGGACGACCCTTATGGGTACATCAAGAAAAAGATACAGCAGTATGACGAGATCAACCCTCCGAAACGAATCAAAAAGGACAGGGTGACCTTGTGTTCTTTCTGTTTTACCGTGCCGGAGAGCATTGCCAACACGCCGCAGGAATGCGAGTATTTTCAGCATTGCTATGACTGGCTTGCAGGGAAGGTCGGCGCGGAGAATATCGCCTGTGCGGATGTCCATCTGGACGAGATTCACGATTATTATGATTCTCACAAAAAGGAATGGGTGACGAGCCGGGCGCATATGCACGCAATCACGCCTCCGGTCGTTGCCGTGGGAACGAGTTACAAGGTCAACGCCAATGAGTTTCTGACCCGAAGCAATATCAAGGCATGGCATACGGAGCTTGACGCATACATCCATGAACGGATGGGGGTACATGACCTTGTGAATGATAAAAGCCTTGCATGCGGCAGAGATCACGATACTCTGAAAAGGGAATCCCTCGAAGCGGCAGCAAGGATGAGGGACGATATCGACAGGCAGATTGCAGACCATTCAATGGAGCTTCAGGAACTGGATACACTTTGCGAGGCAGAGAGGGCGCAGATCAACGCTACACTCGGCGAGGAAAAGGAAAAGGCAGAACAGGCGGTTGCGGAGTTTGAGCAGAACAAGCACCGCTTAAATCAGGAGTATTTGGAAAAGGAAGCCCAGCTTCAAACGATTCTGGCTGAAAAGAATGAACTGATCGCACAGACAGAAGCCGAGATCGAACAGCTTCTTGACCGTCCGCGCAAAAAGGCGCTCCTGCGTCAGAAATCAGTCACGATTGACCGCGAGGAATATGAGACTCTGAAAGACTGTGCAGAGGAACGGGAACACGAGCGACAGAGGATTGCCGCCGAGGATGCGCGTCAGTCCGCACAGGCGAAGGAGCTGAACGAGTACGCCTATCAGCTTAAGGAGACGGGGCTTGACCGGAAGATCAAAGCCGCGAAGATGGAAGGTTTTCGAGAGGAGCTGATTGCGCTTGTGGCGTTTCTGGACAGGTTCCCGCAAGGACATGAATTACTGGAAAAATTCCGCAGCATTTATCGACGGGATGACCCTTACATGGACGACGATGAGCGCTGAAATATAGTAAAATTTTATAGAAAATCGAGGGGTAAATTTGATAACAGGGAAAGGGTTCGCGGTGTTGCGATGTCCTTCCCTTTTTTAAATAAAGAAAACTTGAAATTATGGCTATTTACTTGACATTTAGGTGCGGGGGAGACTGTCTGAAAA
>JAJPZY010000033.1 GCA_021204085.1 Clostridiales bacterium
AAGCATGGCAACATGTGGAGCTGACTGTCACTAATCGTCTGAGGGCTTGACCAAAGGCGGAGAAAAGCGGTATGTATTCCGGAGATGCAGGGAAGAGGATGTATCCTCTGAGCTGCATAGACGGGAGACATGAGGTTTGCGTAGCAAACACACCGAGGGAACGCAGTTCCTGAGGTGACCGGTTTTCGGATAACGCCATAGACAAACTTGTATGACAACTTGGATCACTCTGTATGAGGTTTTGAGGGTACATGCCAAAAAAAGAAGAGAGAATAATCCTCGATAGCTCAATGGTAGAGCCCGCGGCTGTTAACCGCGTTGTTGCAGGTTCGAGTCCCGCTCGGGGAGTAAAGATAACGCATCCGGACAACTGTTCGGATGCGTTTTTTGGCTTTTGATGAAATACAATTCATTCAAAAAATGCCATGCAGCATTATGAAATACATATATGCTGACATGGCATTTGTGTATTAAAGAATATCTATGTACTCTCCTGAAAGTGCCTTGTTCATGCTGCGGACTGCGCAGAATTTACCGCACATGCTGCAGGTATCACTGTGGTCATCTTCGGGTAATCGCGCGTTCCGGATGGATTTTGCTGTCTCGGGATCCAGGGCACAGGCAAACTGTGCATCCCAGTCCAGATTGCGTCTGGCATCAGCCATCTGGTCGTCTATGTCCCTTGCACCGGGGATTCCCTTTGCGATGTCAGCCGCGTGCGCGGCAATCTTTGAGGCGACGATTCCCTGTTTAACATCTTCTACATTGGGAAGTGCCAGGTGCTCTGCCGGTGTAACATAGCAGAGAAAAGCTGCGCCGTTCATGGCTGCTACCGCACCTCCGATGGCAGCGGTAATATGGTCGTAACCGGGGGCAATATCTGTGACCAATGGTCCTAATACGTAGAACGGAGCGCCCATGCAGATCGTCTGCTGTACTTTCATATTAGCGGCGACCTGATCCAACGGTACATGTCCGGGTCCTTCCACCATGACCTGTACGTTGTGTGCCCAGGCACGTTTTGTAAGTTCACCCAGACGGACCAGTTCCTCAATCTGGCAAACGTCTGTAGCATCAGCCAGACAACCGGGGCGGCAGGCATCGCCAAGCGAAATTGTGACGTCGTATTCTTCGCAGATGTCCAGAATCTCGTCATAATATTCATAGAAAGGATTCTCCTCGCCCGTCATGGACATCCAGGCGAATACCAGGCTGCCTCCGCGGCTTACAATGTTCATTTTTCTCTTGTGTTTTTTGATCTGCTCAATGGTTTTGCGGGTGATGCCGCAGTGAAGCGTGACAAAATCTACGCCGTCCTGAGCGTGCAGACGGACCACATCGACAAAGTCTTTTGCGGTTAGTGTGGCCAGATCCCGCTGGTAATGGATGACACTGTCATAGACCGGGACAGTGCCGATCATAGCCGGACATTCGCTGGTCAGTTTTTGGCGGAACGGCTGTGTATTTCCGTGGCTGGATAAGTCCATAATCGCCTCTGCTCCGAGAGAAACGGCGCTCATAACCTTCTCCATCTCGATGTTGTAGTCTTTGCAGTCTCTGGAAACGCCGAGGTTGACGTTTATCTTGGTGCGCAGCATACTGCCTACTCCTTCCGGATTCAGGCAGCTGTGGAGTTTGTTCGCCGGAATTGCGACTTTTCCTCCTGCTACCAGCCCCATCAGTTTTTCCACAGGCATGTGCTCTTTTCTGGCTACAGTCTCAATCTGTGAAGTGATAACGCCTTTTCTCGCTGCATCCATCTGTGTGGTATAAGTACTCATAGTTACCTCCTTATGCAACGTTTTTATATAGCGGCGCAAAGTGGTGTCCCCGATGTGCCGCTCTTTTCTATTATAAGCGATAAGATTTTTATTGCAAGGATTACTTTTCGCCATCGGTCTTTAACAGCGGCGGCGGGTAGGGGTACAGCATACGGTAGGATTCCTTTTCGGATTCACTTTGTGCTGCAGTGGGCATGAGACCGGTTTGCTCGGTCGCAGAGGCGGCCTGACCAATATAATCATAATCATCTGCGATGTTCTGTTTTTTATCTTCAGACATGAAAAAACTCCTTTCCATATTGTTATCAGGATGTCGGAAATATAAAATGATATGTTTTCGCTATCCTGATCGTAGTATGTGAAAAAGGAGTTTTTCTATACTTTTGAATGGTTATTTATTTAGATAAATACGGCCTGATCGACCACAAACTGCATGGCTTTTTCAAGACCGAGCTGGTCTATAATGCAATCCATTTCTTCCTCGCCGATCATTTCGGTGAAGGTTTCATAGTCCTCGCCTTCTTCTTCGGCCATGGCAGTCACAGTATCCTTAATTTCATCGTCAGAGACTGTCAGATTCTCTTTTTCGATGATGGCGTGGAGGACAGATTCCGATTGAATGACGCGTAAGGTTTCGTCCATCAGCTGTTCGCGAACCTGCTTTTCTGTCAGGCCGGAACGTTTGCAATATACTTCCGGAGAGATACCCTGATCTTCCAGATCAAACAGGAAATCCTCATATAAGGAATCGAATACGTCATTTTTTAAACGACGGTCAATGGGAATCTTCGAGTTCGCAATAATCTGATCCAGCAGTTCGCGGTTCATTTTTTCCTCTGCGGAAACACGTCGGCGCTCTTCAAGGTTTGTGCGGATTTCTGCTTTCCAGTCAGAAAGCGTATCATGCTCGGAAAAGTCCCGGGCAAATTCATCGTCTATTGCCTGATATTCCGGAATGCGCAGGGCGTTGAGGCGTACCTTATAAATGCCGACGCGGCCGGACAGGTTATCAATACGATAGTTTAAAGGGAAGGTGGTGGCAATTTCAAAAATGTCTCCGGGAACATGTCCGATGATCGCTTCCTCAAAGCCTTTGATAAAGGTATGAGAGCCAAGAAGCAGGGGATAATTATGCCGTTTGCCGTTCGGTACGGCTTTCCCCTCACAGCGAAGCACAAAATCAATGACAGCCTGGTCTCCCCAGTCTGCGGGGCGGTCGTCAATATTGCGTACGACTGCGTTTTCCCGCTGCCTGTCCTGAAGGACCTTTTCAACCTCTGCGTCCTGTACGGCCAGATCAGGTTGGCGGACTTGTAATCTTTTATAATTTCCTAATTTCATATGATCTTTCCTTTTATGATTTATATTTGAAAATATTGTTTTTGAAGCTTTTGAGCGACGGATGCCGCTGATTTCATGTAGTATAGCACAGGACAGGCAGAAAAGGCAATTTTATTTGAGTGAAAATTTTGTTTCCTTTCTTTTCTGTGATATGTTATTGTAGTAAGGAAGGATTTCAGATATGGACAGACATTTGTATGATGAATTAAAAAAAATCACATCGGAGGAGAAACAGATCCTTTCGGGAAATGCACGGGTGGATCGGGAACTGTACAGTACCGGGAATACGGATGGCGATATTCATACTGTAGAAGCGCGGAAGCTGCTGGAGGCGGGAAAGCTGATTGAATTGCGCAAACACACCAGATTTGTTCATTTTCCCAGACATACACATGATTATGTGGAAATGATTTACATGTGTTCCGGATCAACCCGCCAGCGAATCAACGGGCATGATGTAGTACTCTCAGAGGGCGAGCTTCTGCTCCTGAATCAGAAAGCTGAGCATGAGATTTTTCCTGCGGGGGAGGATGATATAGCGGTCAACTTTATTATACTTCCGGAGTTCTTTGATCAGGTTCTGCGGATGATGACAGATGAAGCAAATGCTCTCAGGGATTTTGTGATTGACTGCCTGCAAAGTGATTGTGCCGGCGCCGGTTATATGCATTTTAAGGTTGCACAAATTCTGCCGGTTCAGAATCTGGTAGAAAATCTGATCTGGAGTATTCACAATCATCAGCCGAACCGACGCAGTATGAATCAGATGACGATGGGACTGCTTTTTTTGCAGCTGATGAATCACATGGACCGGATGGAGACTGACGCTGTCGGCGAGGAGCAGCTGGTAATTTCTGTCCTTCGGTACATTGAGGAGCATTACAGAGACGGGGAACTGACGGAGTTGGCACAAATCCTTCATTATGATATATCCTGGCTTTCAAGAGAAATTCGACGGCAGACCGGGCGGACATATACGGAGCTTGTTCAGGAAAAGCGTCTGAATCAGGCGGCTTATCTTCTGGCGCATACGGCTATGTCTGTGATGGATGTAGGGATGGCAGTCGGATATGAGAATCAGAGTTATTTTCATCGGATTTTTCAGAAACAGTTTCAGATGACGCCCAGAAATTATCGTATGAAAGCACGGGAGAGCACGCCAACTAGCTGAACGGTTGATAACCGGCGGGAATTGTTTTACAATTGATGGCATAGTGTATGCGTGACAGTAAATAAAAAATATAGAGTTGCCGGGCAATCTTACCCGGAATTGCGGAGGAACAGATATGGCAGAGGAAAAAAAGTTCGCCTTGTTGGTAGATGTAGATAATATCTCACCGAAATATGTGTCGGTGATGCTGAACGAGGCAAAGTCATACGGGAGCGTCAGTGTTCGCCGGGCTTATGGCGACTGGACAGACCGTCAGAAAAAAACGTGGAAGGAATGCCTGTTGGAGTATTCTATTATTCCGATCCAGCAGTACAGTTATACGACAGGGAAAAACGCATCGGATTCATCGATGATCATCGATGCCATGGATATTTTATATACGGACAATGTGGATGGATTTATCATCGTGTCTTCGGATAGCGATTTTACCCGTCTGGCTATGCGTCTGCGGGAAGCGGGGAAGATGGTGATTGGGATGGGTGAATCGAAGACACCGAAGGCGTTTGTGCGGTCCTGCGAAGAGTTTAAAGTGCTGGATGTCCTGTTCCAGAATACAGTGGATGAGGAACAGTCCGCCGCCGCTGAGGCTGCGGCTGCGGAAGAGGAGGATTCTTCTGTGGAGACTTCTCCTATTACAAAGCTGTCGAAGATTAAGAGAACGATTTTTGATATTATCGATAAAAATTCTGACGAGGACGATACGATGCTTTTGTCAGAACTGGGACGGCTGCTGACCCGAAAGTATCCGGATTTCGATGAACGAAACTACGGAAAATACCGGAAATTCAGTGAGTTTATCCGCATGATCGACGGGCTGGAAGTTGTGATGGTGAATTCCGACGACAAGCAGCGGACCCCCATCGCCTATGTAAGAAGGCAGGTGAAGGAAGCAGCGCCGCCGCAGGAAGCGTCCTCGGGTGCAGGTTCTTCGAAGAGGAAGAAAACGCGAAGGCATTCCTGAGCGCCTAAGGTTCCGTGAGCGCTGGATTTCGTTTCAGCTAAGAGCACCCCTGCAAAGTTGTCTGAAAATATATCCAACCCTTCCGCGCACATATCCTTTATATATTGTGGCACCTCAGCCGGCTCCGAGGAGCGCAGCCATGATGGGGATGGTGATCAGGGAACACAGGGTGGAAATGACGACACCGATAGAAGCAGTCTTGTTCTGTCTGGGATACGGGGCGCTGCCCATGGCGACCAGGGCGGCTACAGGCATACCGGCGCCGATGGTGCAGATGCTGATGATTGTCGGGTCGCTGGTCCACAGGTGCATGAAAGCCCAGACAATGAGAGGCATCAGTCCTAAGCGGATCGGCAGCATGGGCCAGATGCCTTTTTCTGTCCTGATTTCTTTGAAAGAGGCCGCGGCCATGGAAGAACCGATGATAATCATGGAGAGCGGCGTTGTGATATTTCCGATGAATCCCACACAGGTATAAAAGATGTCCGGCATCGGGATATTGGCAAAGTAGATCACTAATGCAGCGACGGAAGCGATGATTCCGTTGTTGATCAGACTGCGCAGCTGCGGTTTGTGTTTTTCAGTGTTATGCGCCTCAATAGCGGCGTCTTTCTGAAAATAATGCATTGCCAGCGTGAAAAATAAAATGTTAAACGGCATGTTGAAAATGGTTATGTAGAAAATCGCGCTGTCTCCGAACAGGGCCTGTACTACAGGATATCCTATGAACGAATTGTTCGAAAAGATAAACATACACATGTATGTGCCGCGCAGGTATGCGGGAACCCGCATGATTTTTGTCAATATTCTGGCAAGAATCGGGAAAATCATGTACATGACTACGCCTGCCAGAAACAGCTTAAGGATCATCTGAGGGTCGTCGTGCGAGACGGTTGAGATGCTGTTTAAGATGATACACGGACAGGTAATCTGTACGATCATGGCGGAGAGCTTCGCGTTCACCTCCGTATTTAAAATCCCTTTGCGGAACAGATAGAAGCCGATCAGCATGGCGACCAGCAGTTTACACATGGTTGAAGCAATAATCATAACCCGTAACTCCTTGTAGGTTTTATATTTTCATATATAAATTAACACAATTCAGAGAAAATTCCAATATTAACATATTCTGCCGGCAGAAGCCGCCTGGAAAGAGAAAAACCGCTGAGGCGGGGAACGGGATTTCTGAAATACAAATAAGGACAGTTTTTTGATCAAATGTTGTCCTTTTTTTCATAAGGGGAATCTTTTATGATATGAAAAGAATCAGAAAGAATCAGCGGAAGAGCACCGCAGAGAATCCGGGCGGATACTTTGAACTCTGCGGTACAGGAAAAACATTTCACAGAATTCTGAAGAAAGAAGGGGAAGATATGGCAGAATATTATCTTGCGATTGATATCGGTGCTTCCAGCGGCCGTCATATTCTGACACATTTGGAAGACGGAAAGATGGTTTTGCAGGAGATCCACCGTTTTCCAAACGGAATGACGGAGAAGGACGGCAGAAAAGTCTGGGATATTGATCATTTATTCGCGGAAGTCCAGATTGGAATGAAAAAGTGTGCCGAGTTAGGAAAGATTCCGGTGAGTGTGGGGATTGATACCTGGGCGGTTGATTTTGTCCTCCTGGGAAAAGATGGGGAGCGCATCACCGATGCGGTGGCGTATCGAGACAGCCGCACGGAGGGCATGGATGAGAAAGTATATGAAATCATTCCGGAAACAGAGCTTTATGCGCGCACCGGCATCCAGAAGCAGAAGTTTAATACGATTTATCAGCTGATGGCCATGAAGGAGCAGGAGCCGGAGCTGCTGATGCAAGCGAAGACCTTTTTGATGGTTCCGGATTATCTTCATTATCTCCTGACCGGCGTGAAGGCGGTGGAGTACACGAATGCGACTTCCTCGCAGCTGGTAAATCCGGTGACAAAACAGTGGGATAAGGATCTGATGGAGATGCTTGGATATCCGGCGGAGATTTTTCCTGAGATTAAGGTTCCGGGTACCTGCCTCGGAGAGCTGACTCCCGAAATGCAGGAGAAAATCGGTTACAATTGTAAAGTGATTGCGCCGGGTACTCATGATACGGCGTCTGCTGTACTGGCAGTTCCCGCCGAGGCTGATGAAGATACGTTATATATCAGCTCCGGGACATGGTCGCTGATGGGGACAGAGCTTATGGAGGCAAACTGTACACCCGAAGCGCAGAAGCATAATTTCACTAACGAGGGCGGATATAATTACCGCTTCCGCTTCCTGAAGAATATCATGGGCCTCTGGATGATTCAGTCTGTAAAGAAAGAAATCGGAGCGGACTTGTCCTTTGGCGAGATCTGTGATCAGGCATCCCGTGAAACGATTGCTTCAAAGGTGGATTGCAATGACGACCGCTTCCTCGCACCGACAAATATGACGGAGGAGGTTCAGGCAGCCTGCCGCGAGAGCGGACAGGAGGTGCCGGTGGGCATAGCGCAGGTGGCATCGGTGGTTTATAACAGCCTGGCAGAGTGCTACGGTGAGACCTGCCGCGAGATAGAAAGCCTGACAGGGAAGACTTATGGAAAAATTCGCATTGTCGGCGGCGGAGCCAATGCGGAATATCTGAATGAGCTGACCGCAAAGGCATCCGGAAAGGCGGTTTATGCCGGTCCTACCGAGGGCACGGCGATCGGAAACCTTGCTGCGCAGATGATTTCGCGCGGAGCGCTCGGCAGTCTGGAAGATGCCAGAGCGTGCATCGGGAAGTCGTTCCCAATCCACATCTATCAGTAACGGAGGGAAAGGGATATACGAACCCCACAGGTTATGTACTAGTGATGACAGAAGGTAATTAGTTTTATATCATAAATAAAGAAAAGGAGCGTATTATGAACAGTATATTTGGCGTAAAAGTAATCGAAGAGTATATTCAGATGTGCACGGACGGTGTGCGTCAGGGATGGCATGAGAGAAACGGCGGTAACCTGACCTACCGCATGCGTCCCGAGGAGGTGGACGAATGCCGGCGGTATTTTAAGGCAGAACCCGGCGAATGGGTGAACATGGGCGTGCAGGCGGACAATCTGGCCGGTGAGTATTTCATTTCTACTGGCAGCGGTAAGTTCCTCCGCAATGTAGACCTGGAGCCGCAGAATAACATCTGCATCGTGGAGATTAACGAGGCAGGCGACAGCTACCGTATTGTCTGGGGCCTGGAAGAGGGCGGCGTGCCCACCAGCGAGTTTCCGACTCATTTTATGAACCATTCCGTCCGTAAACGCGTGACCAACGGTGAGAACCGCGTGATTTATCATGCGCATACACCGTACGTGATCGCCCTGACCTTTGTCCTTCCGCAGAGTGCGGAGGTCTTTACCCGGATGCTCTGGAAGAGCGCGACGGAGTGCTGCGTTGTCTTCCCCGGCGGCGTAGGCGTTGTTCCGTGGATGGTACCCGGCGGTGCTGATATCGCAAGAGCAACCTGTGCGGAGATGGAAAAGTATGATGCGGCGATATGGTCTTTCCACGGCCTGTTTGTTTCCGGACCGGATTTTGATATTGCCTTCGGCCTGATGCATACGATTGAGAAGGCGGCTCAGATCGCAAGTATTGCGCTGTCTGCAAGTCCTGACGGAAAGCTGAGACAGGTGATCACGGATGATAACTTAAGGGCGATCGGGAAAAAATTCGGCGTAACCTTAAATGAAGATGTGCTGAACTATAAATCAGATGATCCGCTGTATTGCTGATAAAAATCAATGGTGTGAAGTCCCCTCGGAATGCAAAATTCTGAGGGGACTTTTTACTGCCGTAAAACCACACAAAATAACAGAAAAATCAAAGAAAAAACCACATAAAAACAGGAAGAAACCATTGACAACCCACATAAAGAACCGTATAATATAGAAAAAATGTGGGATTTTGTGGGATTTAGAAGAATTCCGGAAGAATGAAATATTGCGGGCAGAGGTCTGCTTATAAAAGTGAGGTGGAAGAATGGCAAAATATAACACGGCAAAGATGCCGAAGTCCGGTCGTATTACCCGCATGGTAGAGCATCTTTTTGCGAAGATGCCGGAGATTGAGTCGGCGAGAGCAGTTCTGATCACCGAGTCCTATCGTCAGACAGAGGACAAGCCGGAGGTGATGAAAAAAGCACTTGCATTTGCTCATATTCTGGATCATATACCGATTATTATCCGTCCGGAAGAACTGATTGTAGGAAGCACAACCCTTGCGCCGCGGGGGTGCCAGACGTATCCGGAGTTTTCCTATGAGTGGCTGGAAGCGGAGTTTGATACGGTTGCGGTTCGGGAGGCGGATCCTTTCTATATTTCAGACCAGGCAAAACGGGAGATCGCAGAGGCTGATCGTTACTGGAAGGGAAGGACGACAAGTGAGCTGGCCACTGCCTATATGGCTCCGGAGACAAAAAAGGCCATGGCGCACAACATGTTTACCCCCGGGAATTATTTTTATAACGGTGTTGGACATATTACGGTTCAATATGAAAAGGTGCTGGCAATTGGTTTTGAAGGAATTATGGCGGAAGCGCAGGCAGAGCTTGACGCGTGCAGCGTGGGGGATGCGGATTATGCCTCGAAGCATATTTTCCTGGAATCTGTGTTGATCAGCTGCGCGGCAGCTGTCCGTTATGCACGCCGTTATGCGGATCTGGCGAAACAGCAGGCAGAGGTGTGCGGGGATGCGCAGCGCAGGCAGGAGCTTTTGCAAATTGCCGCAAATTGCGCAAAAGTCCCGGGAAAGGGAGCAGAGGCCTTCTGGGAGGCGTGCCAGAGTTTTTGGTTTGTGCAGCAGCTGATTCAGATTGAATCATCGGGACACTCGATTTCTCCGGGGCGCTTTGACCAGTATATGTATCCGTATTATAAGAAGGATCTGGATGCGGGGAGGCTGAGCCGTGAGTTTGCTCAGGAATTGATTGACTGCATCTGGGTAAAATTAAATGATCTGAATAAGTGCAGAGACGGAGAGAGCGCGAAGGGATTTGCGGGATACAGCCTGTTTCAGAATCTGGTCGTCGGCGGTCAGAATGCGAAAGGACTGGATGTGACCAATGATCTGTCCTTTATGTGCATTGACGCATCTGCTCATGTCTTTCTTCCGCAGCCGTCCCTGTCCATTCGTGTATGGAACGGTTCGCCGCAGGATCTTCTGATTCGGGCGGGGGAGCTGACACGGACGGGCATTGGTTTTCCGGCTTATTATAATGATGAGGTAATCATTCCCTCTCTGATGAGCAGAGGGCTGCCCTTGGAGGAGGCGCGGGAGTATTGCATCATCGGCTGCGTGGAGCCTCAGAAGCCGGGAAAGACGATGGGATGGCATGACGCTGCTTTTTACAATATGTGCCGTCCGCTGGAGCTGGTGTTCTCGAACGGTGTGGATTGCGGAGAACAGATCGGACCGCAGACCGGCGATGTGGAACAGATGCAGACATTTGAAGAATTCTATGAGGCGTACTGTACGCAGCAGAATTATTTTATTTCCCTGCTGGTCAATGCAGATAATGCGATCGACCAGGCGCATGCGGATCGCGCGCCGCTTCCGTTCCTGGCATCCATGGTGGATGACTGTATGAAGCGGGGAAAGACCTGCGAACAGGGCGGCTGTGTCTATAATTTCACCGGCCCGCAGGGATTCGGTATTGCCAATGTGGCGGATTCCCTGTATGCGGTAAAGAAACTGGTTTTTGATGAGCAGAAAGTTTCCATGAGGGATCTCAAAAAAGCACTGATGTTTAACTTCGGAAAGACAGACGAGCCGCTGGTGGTGGCGCAGATTGCCGGCGATGTGGCGCGTGAGTTTGTCAATCAGGGCGTGACGCCGGCTCCGAATGTGGTGGCGGAGACATCGCGGCAGATCATTGCGGCGTCGGTGACGCCTGAAGATCGGAGAAAATTCGAGGATATTCAGAAAATGATCGGCGAGGTTCCGAAGTACGGAAATGATGATGAGGTGGTAGATCATTTTGCGAGGGAAGCGGCCTATACATATACAAAACCGCTTTTGAATTATCATAATCCGAGAGGTGGCCAATTCCAGGCAGGACTGTATCCGGTTTCGGCGAATGTTCCGCTGGGCGCCTGCACGGGAGCGACGCCGGACGGCCGCTATGCGGGCATGCCGGTGGCGGATGGAGTATCTCCGAGCGCCGGGCGCGATTCGCAGGGACCTACGGCGGCGGCCAATTCCGTTTCTACTCTGGATCACGGAATTGCCTCTAACGGCACGCTGCTGAATATGAAATTCCATCCGTCGGCTTTGAGCGGCGACACCGGGCTGGAGAATTTTGTCAGCCTGATCCGCACCTATTTTGACCGTAAGGGAATGCATATGCAGTTTAACGTGGTTTCCAGAGAAACCCTGTTGGATGCACAGGAACATCCGGAGAATTACAGGCATCTGGTGGTGCGTGTCGCCGGGTATTCCGCGTTGTTTACTACGCTGTCGCGCAGCCTGCAGGATGATATCATCCGCAGAACAGAACAGGGCTTTGGCGACACAAGGGGCTAGAAGTTACAAACCAGATATTCGGAGTAAATTATGAACGAAAGAACGAACATCACCGGCAGAATCTTCGATATCCAGCGTTACTCCATTCACGACGGTCCGGGCATCCGCACGATCGTTTTCCTGAAAGGGTGCGTCCTTCGGTGCCGCTGGTGCTGCAATCCGGAATCTCAGGAATATGGGATTCAGACCATGCGGACGGCGGACGGCGGGGAAAAAATTGTCGGACGGGATGTGACTGTGGGAGAGGTTATGGATATGGTGGAACGCGACCATCCGTATTACCGCAGAAGCGGCGGCGGCCTGACACTGTCGGGCGGCGAGAGCCTCTGTCAGCCGAAATTTGCCGGAGCGCTTCTGGCTGAGGCAAAAAGCAGAGGAATCTCTACCGCCATGGAGAGTATGGGATGCGCTCCATGGGAAGTGATTGAAGGAATTTTGCCCAGCTTGGATCTCTATCTGATGGATATCAAGCATACGAACCCGGCGAAGCACAAGGCCTTTACCGGGAGGAGCAATGAACTGATGCTGGAAAACGCCAGACGAATCGCGGCGTCGGGGTTGACGGATCTTGTGATCCGCGTCCCGGTGATACCGACCTTCAATGAGACGCCGGAGGAAATTGCCGATATTGCCCGGTTTGCGGACAAGCTGCCCGGTGTAACGAGGATTCATCTGCTGCCGTACCACCGGCTCGGCCAGGATAAATACACCGGCCTGGGCAGAGAATATACCATGACGGATATCCGGCCGCCGGAAAATGAGCATATGCAGATGTTAAAAAAGACCGTAGAGAGTGTATCCCGGCTGCACTGCCATATCGGCGGATGAACTTCCGGAGGAATTTTGCATAAAAACCGGATGCTGTGAGAGGGGTGATTATGATAGAAGATATTTCATTGGAAAACGGAATGAGAATCATACAGGAAACTGTTCCCGGCCGTCAGGTGACTCTGGCGCATGTGATTGCCAGCCCGGATCCCATTCTGTATAAGAAGCTGGGGCTGGATCCCAGCCTGGATTATGAAAAGGCGGCGATCGGCATTACGACTGTCACGCCTTCGGAGACGGCTGTGATCATGGCGGACGTGGGATTGAAAGCCAGCGGCATTGAACTGGGATTTGTGGATCGTTTCAGCGGTACACTGATCTTTACCGGAACGGTTTCCGCAGTGGAAGCAGCCATGGAAGCCATGATGGACTATGTGAGAGACCGGCTGGGACATACGGTGTGTGAGATGACAAAGACGTGATCTCTCTTCTGCTCGCCGGACGCAGAAAATAAAAAACGATGATTCCTGACTGAGGTAAGGATGATGAAAAGACTGATACTGATGGGCCGCAGTATGGCGGGCAAAACAACGCTTACGCAGGCGCTGCGGGGAGAGGAAATCCACTATTATAAGACGCAGGACATTCACCATTACGGAAGTGTCATTGACACGCCGGGGGAATATGCCCAGAGCAGACGGCTTGGGAAGGCACTGGCGCTTTACACTTACGAGGCGGATATTGTCGGTATCCTGGCGGCGGCCAATGAGCCTTACTCTATTTTTCCACCGAATGTCACCTGTCAGGCGAACCGGGAATGCATCGGCATTGTGACGAAGATTGACCGCCCGGATGCCAATGTGCCGCAGGCAGACCGGTGGCTTCGGAATGCCGGATGTGAAAAGATTTTTCATGTTAATTCTCTGGACGGTACCGGTGTGGCGGAGATCATTGGTTACCTGAAAGAGCAGGAACGTGACGATCCCGGATGCGCAAAAGAGGGTCTGAAAACCGAGCGGGATCATACAAGAGGCAGCAATTCAAATTTTTAACATAAAAAAGAAATTATTATGCAGGAGGATGTACTTCAATGATGAACGAAATGGAAATCAAAAAACAGATCTGTGAGATCGGAAAGAAAATTTATAACCGCGGCATGGTTGCGTCAAATGACGGCAATATTTCCGTAAAACTTAACGACCACACATTTTTATGCACACCGACGGGAGTATCCAAGGGATTTATGACACCAGAGTACATTTGCAAAGTAGATGAAAACGGCAATGTAATTCAGGCAAACAAGGGGTTCAAACCGTCGTCTGAGATCAAGATGCATATGAGAGTGTATCAGAAGCGCCCGGATGTGGGGTCTGTAGTACATGCTCATCCGATTTACGCGACATCCTTTGCGATCGCAGGCATTCCGCTGACACAGCCGATCATGCCGGAGGCGGTTATCGCACTGGGATGTGTTCCAATCGCAGAGTATGGTACACCTTCTACCATGGAAATATCCGACAGGCTGGAGAAGTATCTGCCCTATTTTGACGCGGTTCTCCTGGAGAATCACGGCGCTCTGACCTGGAGCACAGATCTGCTGGCGGCTTATCACAAGATGGAGAGTGTGGAGTTTTATGCGGAGCTTCTCTATCATTCAAAGGTTCTCGGCGGACCGAAGGAATTCGATAAGGAAAATGTGAAAAAGCTGTATGAGATCCGCCGGAAGTTCGGCATGCCGGGGAAACATCCCGCCAATCTCTGCCTGAATAAGGATGGCGAAAACTGCCATAACTGCGGCGGAAGCTGTGCGGAGTACAAGAACTTCCCCGGATATGAATATGATTTTGTTGGTGGCGGATGCGACAACAGCAGCGCAGGCCAGAGCGGCAGCGTGGATGAAGCGACCATCGCGGCAATTGTACAGAAAGTTATTGCAGAGATGAAATAATATGCTGCAGGGGACAGATATGGTTTTAACATCAGAAAGGAAGTGATACCTTGGAAATCACAGAAACTCAGATCAAAAATATTGTGCAGCAGGTTATGGCGCAGATGCAGCTGAACGGCGATACAAAAGCGATGCACGGTGTTTTTGCGGATATGGACACGGCGATTGCGAAAGCGAAGGAAGCACAGAGGACGGTGCGTGTGATGTCCATGGATCAGAGAGAAAAGATTATTTCTGCAATGCGAAAAAAGATTAAGGAAAATGCGGAGACTCTTGCGAGAATGGGCGTGGAGGAGACCGGCATGGGAAATGTCGGCGACAAGATCTTAAAGCATATTCTTGTGGCGGAAAAGACGCCGGGGACAGAAGATATTACGACGACTGCATGGTCCGGCGACCGTGGTCTCACACTGGTGGAAATGGGGCCGTTCGGGGTTATCGGGGCGATTACGCCCTGCACGAATCCCAGCGAAACGGTGCTTTGCAACACGATGGGGATGCTTGCGGGGGGAAATACCGTAGTTTTTAATCCGCATCCTCAGGCGGTAAAAACCTCCATTTTCGCAATCAACCTGCTCAATGAGGCTTCTCTGGAAGCGGGCGGTCCGGACAATATTGCATGCACTGTTGAAAAGCCCACACTGGACAGCAGCGCTGTCATGATGAAGCATCCGGATGTGCCGCTTCTGGTAGCGACCGGGGGTCCCGGCGTGGTCACCGCAGTCCTCTCCAGCGGCAAGCGCGGCATCGGCGCGGGCGCGGGCAATCCGCCGGCGCTGGTAGATGAGACGGCAGATGTGAAAAAAGCAGCGGAAGATATTGTAAACGGATGTACGTTTGATAACAACCTTCCCTGCATCGCAGAGAAAGAAATCGTTGCGGTGGACAGCATCTGTGACGAGCTGATGCGTTACATGGTGGAGGAGCAGGGATGCTATCTGGCTTCAAAAGAGATCCAGGATAAACTGATCGCCACTGTGTTTACAGAGAAAGGCGCACTGAATCGGAAGTGTGTGGGCAGGGATGCCAAAACCCTTCTGGCAATGGTGGGGGTGACTGTTCCGGACAGTATCCGCTGCATTACCTTTGAAGGGGAGATGGAAAACCCGCTGATCGCAGAGGAACTGATGATGCCGATCCTGGGTGTTGTCCGCGCGAAAGATTTCCCGGATGCGGTAAAGAAATGTGTATGGCTGGAACACGGGAACCGCCATTCGGCGCATATTCATTCCAAGAATGTTGACCGGATCACGGAATATGCGAGGGCGATGGATACCGCAATTCTTGTGAAAAACGGCCCGTCTTACGCGGCACTCGGATTTGGCGGCGAGGGTTTTGCGACTTTCACGATCGCCAGCCGTACCGGTGAGGGGTTAACCAGCGCGGCCAGCTTTACCAAGAGAAGAAGATGTACAATGTCAGACGCTTTGTGTGTCCGCTGATCAGATTAGGTTGGAAAGGAAAATATTATGGAAATGAATCAAAATCAGGTAGAAGCCATTGTGCGGCAGGTTCTGAACAACTTATCCGGAACTTCTGCAGGCAAAACGGCGCAGGCGGGGAAGCAGGTTCCGAAGACTGCCCGTGTGGCAATGCTGACTTCTCTGGAGAACTTTGAAATTAAGGAATTTCCCATACCGGAGGTCGGGGACGACGATATTCTGGTAAAGGTAGAGGGGTGCGGAATCTGCGGGACAGATGCACACGAGTTTAAGAGAGATCCCTTCGGATTGATCCCGGTAGCTTTGGGACATGAGGGCACCGGCGAGATCGTAAAGATGGGCAAAAATGTAAAAACAGACAGTGCCGGCAAGCCGGTTTCGGTAGGTGATAAAGTAGTAACCTGTATGATTTTCCAGGACAACCCGGATATAACCATGTTTGACCTGAACAAACAGAACGTGGGCGGGGCTGATGTATACGGCCTTTTGCCGGATGACGACGTTCATTTAAACGGATGGTTTTCCGATTACATTTTTATCCGCGGCGGTTCGACATTTTTTAATGTCAGCGACCTGGACCTGGATTCAAGAATTCTGATTGAACCCTGCGCGGTATTAGTGCATGCGGTGGAACGGGCAAAAAGTACGGGAATCCTGCGTTTTAACAGCAGGGTAGTCGTGCAGGGCTGCGGCCCCATCGGGCTGATCTGCATCGCCGTGTTAAAGACGATGGGTATTGCGAATATCATTGCCGTAGACGGAAATGAGGGAAGACTGGAATTCGCGCAGAAGATGGGCGCGACCGGCAGTGTCAACTTTAAGGATTACGGCGGCGCAGAAGAGATGGCAAAAGGAATCGCGGAGCAGTTCGGAGGACATCTGGCGGATTTCGCTTTCCAGTGTACCGGTTCTCCGGCCGGACACTCGAATATTTATAAGTTTATTCGCAACGGCGGAGGCTTGTGTGAGCTTGGATTCTTTATTAACGGCGGCGATGCGACGATCAACCCGCACTTTGATATCTGTTCAAAAGAGATCACGACGGTGGGAAGCTGGGTGTACACCCTGAGAGATTATGCAACGACGTTTGACTTCCTGAAAAGCGCCAATGCGATCGGGCTGCCGATGAAAGAACTGATTACCGATAAATATCCGCTGAGCCAGATCAACGAAGCGTATCGTAAGAACCTTGCAATGACAGGCCTGAAAATTGCGGTTATGGCGGATTGAATAATCAGAGAGACTGGATTCAGAAAGGAACTCTATCATGGATGAGAGAGCAGTGGGAATGCTGGAGGTCTACGGCCTGGTGTGTGCGTTTCTGGCAGCGGATGCCGGATGTAAAGCGGCTGATGTTACACTGGAGCCTTTTGATAAGAATAAACCGGCCAATGCGGATTCCCTTCCCGTACCGCTTTTGGTTACAGTAAAATTCCGGGGAAGCGTGTCCGATGTGACAGCAGCCGTAGAAGCCGGACGAAAGGTGGCGGAGGCCACCACGGGAGTTGTAGTCAGCCATGTGATTCCCAGGCCGACACAGCATACATTGAAAATGTTGGGAATCTGCGCTTTTGACAAAGATTGATAAAAGCAGGGAAAGCAAAACAGAAAGTGAGGATAAGCGATGAAGCAGGAAGCATTGGGAATGATTGAAACCAGAGGATTGACAGCGGCGATCGAGGCGGCAGACGCGATGACGAAGGCCGCGGAGGTGGCGTTGGTCGGGACGGAAAAAATCGGTTCCGGTCTGGTGACTGTAATGGTTCGCGGAGATGTCGGAGCCGTAAAGGCAGCCGTAGAGTCCGGTGCGGCGGCAGCAAGCCGTCTGGGTGAGCTGGTGGCACAGCACGTCATTCCGAGACCGCACAGTGATGTGGAAAATATTCTGCCCGGTTTTCCTGAGGGGAAGTAATTCATGGGTACATCATACGGATTAATCGAGGTTTCCGGCATAGTTGCTGCAATTGATTGTCTGGATGCGATGTGCAAGGCTGCGGAAGTTGAACTGGTGACGTGGGAACGAAAGCTGGGAGGCCGTCTTGTGACAGTGATCGTCGAGGGGAGTGTAGCTGACGTGAAGGCGGCGGTTGAGGCCGCAGCGTCTGTCGCAAAGCGGAATGATCACATTTTCGCCGCAAGCGGAGTGATCGCCGCACCCTGCGAGGAGACCCGGAGGATGGTCAGGCTAAGCGCAAAGCGTCTGGCTGAAAAGAAGCCGGAAGCGTAAGGAAACAACTGCTGGCGTTATCCGTAAGGAGACGGCAGGCAGATCATATAAACAATAAAAATAATTACAGGAAAAAGCCAAAGGAGGAAAAGAAAATGGCACAGGAAGCATTAGGAATGGTTGAAACCAGAGGTCTGGTAGCAGCAATTGAGGCAGCTGATACCATGTGCAAAGCAGCCAATGTTGCGCTGGTCGGCACGGAAAAGATCGGCTCCGGTCTGGTAACTGTGATGGTTCGCGGCGACGTCGGCGCAGTAAAATCTGCTGTAGAAGCGGGAGCAGCCAATGCGGAAAGACTCGGTGAGCTGGTAGCACAGCATGTCATCCCGAGACCGCACAACGACGTAGAAGGAATTCTTCCGAAGATTAAGTAAGACATTCGGAGAAAAAGAGTCTGGTATGAGTGAAGCGGGGCGATTCGGGCGTATCTTCGCAGAAAAGCCTGTGTATTGCGGCAGACGGTTCCATCAGCTGCCGCAGTACATGCACTCATGTCCTGCAGCCTGTGAGAATACGCGGAAGAGGAAAATGCAGAGATGAATCAAAAGCAGATAGAAGAAATCACGCGGATGGTCTTATCCTCCATCCAAAAAGAAATGGGCAGGAGCGACGGTTTTTCGGTGCCTGTGGGAGTCAGCAACCGTCATATTCATCTGAGTCAGGAGGATGTGGAAATCCTTTTCGGAAAGGGGCATCAGCTGACCAAAAAAAAGGAACTCATGGGCGGACAGTATGCCTGTCAGGAATGCTGTACGATCGTGGGATTGAAGCTGCGGGCAATTGAAAATGTCCGTGTTCTGGGTCCCGCGCGGAAAGCAACGCAGGTGGAAATCAGCAGTACGGACGCCAGAAAACTGGGCATTCAGGTGCCGGTGCGTGAATCCGGGGATATTGCGGGAAGCGCGCCGATCGCTATCGTTGGACCGAAGGGAGCCGTTTACTGTCAGGAAGGCTGTATCGTGGCGGCGCGGCATATTCACATGGCGCCGGCTGACGCGGCTGCCTGCGGGGTAAAGGACGGCGATTATGTCAGCGTAAAGGCAGACAATGAGAGAGGAACGACTTTCCATCAGGTAAAAATCCGTGTGGATGAGTCCTTTACACTGGAGATGCATATTGACACGGATGAAGCGAATGCATGTGAGATCGGTACCGGCGACAGGGTCACCATACTTGCGTGAATGAATCTGTGCAAAGCAGATGGAATGCCTGCGGCCCTGAGGACCGCGAAAACATGAGGAAAAAGCAATGTTGATAGGAAAAGTGACAGGAAGCATCGTTTCAACGCGCAAACAGGAAAATCTGATCGGCAACAAATTTATGATCGTTGAGCCGATCGGAATCATGGGCGGTGAGACAAAGCAGGTGATTGCTATTGATAACATCGGTGCCGGCATCGGTGAATATGTGCTGGTCGCGCAGGGGAGCGCAGCGCGGATCGGATGCGGGATGCCGGATGCGCCGGTAGACGCGGCGATTGTCGGTATCATAGATGATATCGGAGAATTGGATCGATCATAATGAAAATAGAGGAATTAAGCAAAATTTTGCGTGAGAGCGGTGTCGTCGGAGCCGGAGGCGCAGGATTTCCGACCTATGCCAAGCTTTCGGAAAAAGCAGATATTGTTCTTATGAACTGTGCGGAATGCGAACCTCTGTTAAAACTGCATCGACAGCTTTTGAGTGCGCACACAGAGGAAATTCTGCAGGCTTTTGCGCTGATTGCAGAGACAGTGGGCGCAAAGGAAGCGATTATAGGAATTAAAAAAGAATATACCGGCACAATCCGTGCCATTCAGGAATATATAGCGGCATTTCCGGGAATGCGGATACATGAACTCCCGGGCGCCTATCCCATGGGAGATGAGGTTGTGCTGATCTATGAAGCCACCGGAAAGACCGTACGGCCGGGCGGTCTTCCCATCGAACAGGGGGTTGCGGTTTTTAATGTAGAGACACTCTATAATGTTTACCGCGCAGTCTGGGAGAACCAGGGGGTGACTTCAAAATATGTCACTGTTGTGGGTGAGGTGGAACATCCTGTCACCGTCCGGGTACCGATTGGTATGCCGGTTGCGGAAGTAACGGCCATGGCGGGAAGATGCAAAACGGAGGATCCGGTTTATCTGCTCGGCGGTCCCATGATGGGAAATTTCGGCAAGGCGGGGCAGCCGGTGACGAAAACCACAAACGCGATTATCGTTTTGGACAGACAGCATCCGCTGGTGCTGAAGAAGCAGAGCCGTTTTACAACGGATGTGGCGCGGGCTGCAAGTACCTGCTGTCAGTGTCAGACATGTACAGACCTGTGCCCCAGGCATAATCTGGGTCATCCGATCCGTCCGCATTTGTTTATGCGCGCAGCAGCGAACCGGGATTTTCGTGATCTGGAGCCGTTTCTGGATACCATGTTCTGCAGCTCCTGCGGCCTGTGTGAGATGTACAGCTGTCCGCAGGGACTCAAACCGCGGAGCATGATTGCGGAATATAAAAACGGACTTCGCAAAGCGGGAGTGCGCCCGCCGGAGCGGACGGCAAAGCCGGTGAAGGAAGCACGGGAATACCGCAGAGTTCCGGAGAACCGTCTGCTGGGGCGGCTTGGGCTGCAAAAATATGATGTGGAGGCGCTGCTGGACGATCAGGTCCGAACGGGCCGGAAGGTAAAAATTATGCTGAGCCAGCATATCGGCGCTCCTGCGAAGGCAGATGTGGCAAAGGGGGCGTCTGTTCGGGCAGGACAGGTGATTGCGGCAGCAGCAGATGGCCTGAGTGTAAATATCCATACACCATTGTCAGGCATTGTCACGGAAGTTACGGAAAGATATGTGACGATTGCGGCGGATGAAGGATAACTGCAGCGTGATAAAAGTTTACGCCGTGTATAAAGTGGGAGGTTAACATGCAGCGTGCGATCGGAATGATAGAATTTAAAACGGTTTCCGCGGGAATCACAGCGGCTGATCAAATGGTCAAAACCGCGGAGGTGGAGATCCTGGAGGCACAGACTGTCTGCCCCGGAAAATACATAGCCATTGTGGCGGGAGACTTAAGTGCCGTAAAAGCAGCGGTGGATCGGGCGCGGGCGACCCGGCCGGAGGAGCTGATCGATGACTTTGTCCTGGGAAATCCGGATGAATCCATTTTTCCGGCTATCTACGGCACCAGCCAGATCGGGGAGGTTGCCGCGTTGGGAATTCTGGAGACTTACGATGCCGCGTCGATTATCGTAGCTGCGGATATTGCAGCCAAAACAGCGATTGTAAAACTGATCGAGCTGCGCATTGCCAAAGGAATGTGCGGGAAATCCTATATGCTGATTACCGGTGAGGTGGCTGCCTGTGAGGCGGCAATCGCGAAGGCAAGGGATTCCGTCGGGGAAAAGGGAATGTTCCTTGATTCGTCGGTTATTGCGCGGCCGGACGCGCAGATCTGTAAGGCCATTCTGTAATCAAATGAAAGTCAAAAGGTCAGGAACGGAGTTAATTGTATGCTGGCTGTTGAGAGAAGAAAATTAATTTTAGAGCAGCTTCATGAAGAGAAACATGTTGTGGTCAGTGAATTGTCCCGGCGGTTTTCCGTGTCGGAGGAGACGATCCGGCGGGATCTGGAACGGTTCGAGAAAGAAGAACTGGTAACAAAAAGCT
Source organism: Clostridiales bacterium (assembly GCA_021204085.1). Taxonomy (GTDB): domain Bacteria; phylum Bacillota; class Clostridia; order Lachnospirales; family Lachnospiraceae; genus Eubacterium_I. The sequence continues at coordinate 21,802 of JAJPZY010000033.1, forward strand.
ATGGCGGAGCCGTTCTGAAGGAGAGCGTCGGCACGGAAGTTCCCTTCAAGATCCGGAAAAAGAGAAATGTGCTGGGCAAACGGGTAATCGGCGAGATTATTGCGGATTCCATCGCGGATGGCGACCATATTCTGCTGGATCCGAGCACCACGGCGCTGTTTGTGGTGAAGATGCTTCGCAGCGCCGGAAAGAAAAATATCACGATCATTACGAATTCCGTGGAAGTGCTGATGGAATGTGCCGAATACAATGATTGGGAGGTAATCTCTACCGGAGGCAATATGCAGGCGGAAAAATTTGCGCTGACCGGACCGCGGGCAATCGCGGGTATTAAGGAGTTTCATGCAGATAAGGCCATTATTTCCTGCCGGGGAATCGATATGAAAAAGGGCCTGACGGATACAAATATTATGTTTTCACAGGTAAAACAGACGATGCTGGACAACGCGGCGGAACGGATTCTGGCGGTGAACAGCAGCAAATTTGACCAGGTGTGTTTTTCCAGAATCTGCGATCTGTCCGGTGTCGACACAGTTGTAACCGATAAGATTCCGACGGAAGCGTGGATGACTTATCTGAGCGATAAAGGGGTGAAATGTATCTATGGAGAACAGGACCAGAGTTATAGCATTTGCCAATAACAAGGGCGGAAGCGGGAAGACGACAACCTGCGCCAACGTGGGGTATTCTCTGTCCATCCTCGGGAAAAAAGTACTGCTCATTGACGGCGACATGCAGCTGAATCTGACGCTTTCTTTTTTTGAGGAAGAGCAGGTGATGGAGTTTGCAATGGGAGAAAAAAATCTCTACCACGCAATTTGCGGACAAAAAGACCTGTCCGAATATGTGATTTCCACCAGGTACGAGAACCTGGATATGATTCCATCCTCCACATTGATGAGCGGTATCGAATTTGAACTTTTCACCAAGTGGCAGCGGGAGTTCATTTTAAAGAATTGTCTGAAAAAAATCCGTGAGATCGGCGGGTATGATTATATACTCATTGATGCGCCGCCGACTCTCGGCGGCTGGGTGATGAATATTCTTTGTACTTCCGATTATGTGGTGATGCCGGTGGAAGCCAGTCCCTGGGGCCTTTTCGGTATTGCCAATATGTTTGATTTCCTGGATCAGGTCAGGCAGATGAATCCTGACTTAAGCCTTCTGGGAATTGCGGTCACAAAGATGGATATGCGGAAGAATTATTATAAACAGACGCTGGAAGCCCTGCATGAGGCGGATGATGTGAAAGTGTTTGATTCCGTGATCCGTATTGACAGTGAGGTGGAATGGGCGCAGGATAACAGCAAACCTGTCATGGCACATAAGAAAAGCGCAAGGAGCGCCGGGGAATATCTGGCGTTGGCAAAGGAGATGGATGCATTATGTCAGTAGGAGCGGCAAGTATCAAAAGAGCAGCCAGTAAGGCGGCGACGGAAGAAGCAGCGAAGAAGGCGGCGGAGATAGAGGAGTCTGTCGGCAAAGACGGAGAGACTGCCGTGGAAACGACGGAGAGCGAAGCAGCACCGGAAGCAAAGGCTGCGCGCGAAACCGGAAAAAAAGCGGAGAAGAAGACGAGCGGGAGAAAAAGGACATCATCGAAAAAGGTAACGTCAGCAACAGTTCCTTCCGTATCTCCTGAAGTCGTCGAAAAAATGAAGCTCAATCAGAATCGGGCAGTCCATCTGACGGAGGAACTGCCGGTACATTTACTGTAAAAAAACTGCGATTTGAAAAAATACATTGCGAATCTTCCGGTAAGTCATTATAATAACGGCAGTGTGCAATGAAAAACAGCAGGAGGATTTTTTGAAATGGCAAATGCATTGAATCTGGATACGGTCGTCCTCTCGGAGGATGGCAAAAGTATCATTATTCTTGACCAGACCCTGTTGCCGGGAAAGACGGAGTATCTTTCTCTTAATAAGGCGGAGGATATCTGGGAGGCAATCTATAAACTGCGTGTGAGAGGAGCGCCGGCGATCGGTGTGACCGGAGGCTTTGCTTATTATATCCTTGCCTCTCAGCTGGATACGGATGACATGGATCAGTTCGTGGCGGAGTGCACGAAGATTATGGAGTATATCAATTCTTCACGCCCGACGGCTGTGAACTTAAGCTGGGCGTTGAATCGGATGCATGCGGTGCTTTTGGCGGAGAAAGAAGGAAAAACCGTCGCGCAGATGAAGGAGCGGCTGAAGGAAGAATCCATCGCAATCCGTGAGGAGGACATAGCAATCAGCCGGAACATCGGTGCTTACGGCTATGAGCTTCTTGAAAAACTGGGAAGGGGCGTGGGTGTGATGACACACTGCAACGCCGGAACGCTGGCTACCGCAAAATACGGCACAGCGCTTGCCCCGATTTATATTGCTCTGGAGCAGGGGTGGGATCCGAAAAAGGATCTCCATGTGTATTGCGATGAGACCCGGCCGTTGCTGCAGGGTGCCCGGCTCTCCGCTTATGAGATGCAGACAGCCGGCGTCGACACTTATGTGCAGTGCGATAACATGGCTTCCTACACGATGAAGTCCGGAAAAATCGGGATTATTTTTGTGGGCTGCGACCGTGTGGCGGCGAATGGAGATTTTGCAAATAAGATCGGTACCAGCGGCGTGGCAATTATCGCAAAACATTACGGAATTCCCTTTTATGTCTGTGCTCCGTCCTCGACGATTGATATGACTTTGGAGTCCGGCGATGAGATCAATATCGAGCAGCGGAAGGCGGAAGAAGTCACGGAAATGTGGTATGAACAGCGTATGGCTCCGGAAGGCGTGGGAGTTGTGAATCCGGCTTTCGATGTGACAGATCACAGCCTGGTGACAGGTATTATTACCGAGAAAGGAATCGCGACAGCGCCATTTAAGGAATCATTTGAAAAAATGGGGATTCGCCCGGTTGAAAAATATGTAGACAAAAAAGAACTCTGCTCTTGAAGCAGGGTTCCTTTTTATATCATAGGAAAGATCTTGCTTTTGTAAATTGTTAAAGTGCGTGATTTCCTATGATATAAAAACACTCCGTGAGGATGCGCAGCAGCTGTGCACGCTTGTTCACTAAGCTCACGATGTTCGCTAAGTGAGCCAATGCGTCGCGGATAGGAAGTTTTTGCTGCGCAACCGCTCGCGCGAAGTGTCGCAGGGCGACACTTTATTTTAGAAGATAAATATTGCCGGCTATTGATGTCCGGGTGGTTTCGGTTATTTCTGTGCATTATATGCCTCGCGGACTGCTTTGGAAAGCTGATCCGGACATGAGGTCGGTTTAAAGCCGCAGCGGATACCGGACAGCGTCGATTCTACTTCATCTACGGTGCGTCCGGCTACCAGCCGGGAGACACCCTGGAGATTGCCGTTGCAGCCGCCGGTAAATTTTACGTTTTTCACGATGTCGCCGTCTAATTCTACTTCAATCATGGTGGAGCAGGTACCTTTTGTTCTGTATTTGTAGCTCATAATGTTTCCTCCTTGTGTCAGTTTGTTTTTCGGATTTCTGCCGCTTCTGCAATATTGTTTTTTGTTAAATGCGATTCACAGCAGGCAATCAGACTTTATTCATACTATCATATCTGATAAAAATCGACAAGAGATAAAAAGAGATTGAATCTCGCAATGAAAAGTGTAAAATGGTAAATGTTTAAGGCTTATTTTGCATGGAGGAGTTTAGAACATGTATATCAATGAATATGGCAGCAGCAGTCTGCCGAAAGTTATTATTCTGCATCCCATGGAGGTGACAGGTGAGGAAATCTATCATCTGATTCTTCCTTATTTGAATGGGTTCTATTGTTTTATCGCGCCGGACCAGGGCGGTCACGGGAAATCCGATCCGTATGTTTCGCTGAAAAATGAGGTTGAGACTCTGAAAACATATCTTTTCGATAAAGGTTATACGGACATCCGCCTGCTGTTTGGCGCGTCCATGGGTGTGACAGTGGCTTATGAACTGCTGAAGGACAAAAGATTCCATGTTGACCGGATCTGGTTTGACGGGGGAATGCTTGCGAAACATGCACCCGTGATGAACCGGCTGATGCAGATGGTTTTCTTAAAAGCGGCGCATCTGTTCCGGAAAGATCCGAATGCGACATCTGACCGTGTGGAACTTTATGGCGAAGCGATGGCCGGTATGATGAAAGAGAATATGATTCGTTTGCGGGATGAGGATATACGGCAGATCTGCACGACCTGCTGCCATCGAGATCTGGTAAAGCTTCCGGCGGAAGTGCAGAAGCGAATGCATCTGGAATGGGGAGAGACCGATTTTGCGCTTCGTCCGTCAAAAAGGTCGCTGGAAAAATATTTTCCGGAAGTGGAGACTGTTATCCGCAGGGGGTATGCGCATTGCTCCTATATGGCGCAGAATCTGGAGTCGTATGTCGCACAGATTGAGTCATATATCGAAATGTAAAGAGGTAATTGTATATATGGAACAAGTATGTTTTGGTGAGTTTGAAAAGAGTATGGATGATTTTCATGAGTCGCATGATATGAGGGAGTGTTAGTGTGAAAAAGGAAACTACTGTTGGCATGGATATGCTTCACGGACCCATGCTGAAAAATATTTTGTTGTTTGCCCTGCCGCTGGCGGCGGGCAGTATTCTGCAGCAGCTGTTTAATGCGGTGGATGTGGCTGTCGTCGGCCAGTTCGCGAGCAGCCAGGCGCTGGCAGCAGTGGGAGCAAACTCCTCCGTTGTCACGCTGTTTATTAATTTTTTTACGGGAATATCCGTCGGGAGTAATGTCGTAATCGCTCATATGATCGGAAAAGGGGAGGAGGATCAGATCAGCGGCGCCGTACATACATCGATTGTGTTTTCGCTTCTTTCGGGTTTGGTGATGCTGGTGGCGGGCATTCTGATCGCAAGGCCGCTTCTGACACTTATGTCGACTCCGGACAACATCATGGATATGGCGGTTTTGTATCTGCGTATTTACTGCGTGGGTATGCCGTTTATCCTCCTCTATAATTTTGCCGCGGCAATTCTCCGCAGCATCGGCGATACGCGCAGGCCGCTGTACTGTCTGGTGACAGCCGGGGTGTTGAATGCCTGCCTGAACCTCTTTTTCGTGATTGTTCTGCACATGGGTGTATCCGGTGTCGCCATTGCTACGGTGATTTCCAATGTTGTCAACTCCGGAATGGCTGTCTGGTTTCTCTGTCATTCTGACTCGACAGTTCGGCTGGAGTTGAAGAAACTGCGCATTCAGAAGAGAGAACTGATGCTGATTTTAAAAATCGGCGTACCGTCAGGAATTCAGGGGATGGTTTTTTCCATTGCAAATGTTTGTATTCAATCCTCTATCAATTCTTTCGGTTCGGATGCCGTTGCGGGGTCTACCGTGGCCCAGAATTTTGAGTATATGTCCTATTTCCTGGTCAGCGGATTTAATTCGGCGGCAGTGACATTTGTCAGCCAGAATTACGGCGCCGGCAATCTAAAGCGCTGCAAAAAAGCATTTCTCTTAAGCCTTGCACTGGCAGCAGTCATCGACTTTGCCGTCGACAGCTCTTTTTATCTGGGACGCAATACGCTGATCGGATTCTTCACCACTGACGCAGCGGTAATTCCCTACGCCGTATTGCGGCTGCGGTACGTCGTGCTGCCGCATGTGATGATCAGCTCCTATGAGATCAGCGGTTCCGCACTGCGCGGCCTGGGGCATTCTCTGCTCCCGTCCGTCCTCATGATCTTCGGCACCTGCGTATTCCGCCTGATCTACATCAACACCGTTGTGCCGGCTTACCATGAATTTTCCGTGCTGATGCTGGTATATCCATTATCATGGCTCATCACGGGAACCCTGGTCGTAGCAGCGTTTGTTGTAGTGTGGAGAAAAATTGTGGGTTCAGCAACTGTTGTCGATTGATAACCGTATTTATTCAGAACGTTTGCTCAGGATGCGTCTGATGTTGTAAAAATACTTTCAGGCAACTTTGTAGGGGCGTTGCCCCGGTTGTCTTAAAATATATGGTGGCACCTGCTGCTTCCGTTGTACATTGCCCGGAGGTTTATCCCAACTGCGCTGATACCGCGTCTTCTACGAACTGCTGCCGGTGCAGGCGGTAGTAGTAGCCTTTGGCGGCGAGCAGTTCGCTGTGCGTGCCCTGTTCCACGATTTTGCCGTCTTTCATGACGAGGATCACATCTGCGTCACGGACGGTGGAGAGCCGGTGCGCGATCATGAAACTGGTCCTGCCTTTGGTCACGGTGAGGATAGCTTCCTGAATGGCTTTTTCGGTCAGCGTGTCTACGCTGCTGGTGGCTTCATCCAGAATCAGAATCTGCGGGTTGGCCAGCAGTGCGCGGGCGAAGCTTAGGAGCTGTTTTTCTCCGGTGGAGAGGAGGTCGCCGCCTTCGCCAACCTGGGTTTCGTAACCGTGTTCCATATTTGCGATGATGCCGTCCGCGTGAACCCGCCGGACGGCTGTTTCGATTTCTTCCATCGTTGCATCCGGATTCCCGTAGCGCAGGTTGTCCAGGATCGTTCCGGAAAAAAGGTGGGGCGTCTGGAGGACATATCCGATGTGGCTGTGCAGCCAGAGCTGGCTCCGCTCGCGGGCATCCCGTTCGTCGATCAGGACCTGTCCGTCGGTCGGCTCATAGAAGCGGCAGACCAGATTGACCAGCGTGCTTTTTCCGGCGCCGGTCTCACCCACAATGGCAACCATGGAACCCTGAGGAACTTTTAGGTTAAAGTGTTCCAGGACGTTTTCCTCCCCGTCGGGATAGCAGAAAGTCACATCTTTAAACTCAATATCTCCCCGCAGCGGTTCCCAGTTTTCCTTTTTCGGGGCGAAGGTGTCCCCGTACTTTTCAATAACTTCCGGTGTGTCTGAGACATCGGATTCGGTATGGAGCAGCGTGTTGATTCGCTCTACGTTTACCTGCGTCTGAATCAGTTCCGAGATGACGTTTACCAGATCCTGTACGTAATCATTCATGGAAGTGGCATAGTTCATAAACACAGCCAGATTTCCCAGCAGCAGAAGACCGGCGGTGTTTAAGATGCCGCCGCGCCAGAGCACAAGCGCCAGAGCGATACTGGAAAAAAAGACGATCACGGCGCGGAAGAGTGCGCGGTAGCGCCCGGCACGGACACTTGTTGCCCGCATGGAGGAGGTGTCGTGCTCAAAGTCGCGCTGTATTTTGTCCTCAATTACCAGAGATTTGACAGTTTTCGCTCCGGTTATCCCCTCATTAAAGTCGCCGGTGATGACGCTGTTTATTTCACGGACGGATCGGTTTTCCCTTGTGATATGGCGGGAAAAAAATACCGTCGCCAGAATTTCCAGCGGAAGGACGATCAGGAGCAGACCGCCGAGTATCGGATTTAAGGAAAACATGATGATAAATATGCCGATCAGGTAGACGACAGTGATCACGGCGTCCATCAGTCCCCAGCTGACAATCATTCCGATTTTATTGGGATCCGAGATTACCCGGGAATGGATGTATCCCGTGCTGTTCTGGTTAAAATAGCCGAAAGAGAGCGTCTGCACATGGTCAAAGCATTTCTGCCGGATATCCCGGTCTACGACGACCTCCGCTTTGAAGGCATAATAAATACCGATGGAATTGACCAGACCATACAGCAGCAGGATTGCGACATAGAGGATGATCATCCCGGGCAATGTATCCAGTGTCTGTTCCCCGATGTAATGGTTGATCGCATAGTTCTGGAACAGCGGCAGGATGGCATCGATAACACTGGTAAGGCCCATGGAAATCATCACGGTCAGCATCATTTTCCAATGGGATTTTACCAGATTCCAGATCTGGGGCAGACCAAACCACTTCAGGTGAATGATCTGTTTGCCGGAAGTTGTGTTGTTCATGATTCGTCTGCCTCCCTTCCTGACTGGATGTCATAGATTTCGCGGTACAGGCCCGGACGGGAGATCAGCTCCTCGTGTGTGCCGGAATCCACAAGTTTTCCTTCTTTTAAAACAATAATCTGATCCGCGGCCATCAATGTGGTGGTGCGGTGGCTGACAAGAATTACGGTTGCGTTGCCCATGTATTCCTTCAGATTGCTTCGAATCCGGGCGTCTGTCTCAGCGTCTACGGCAGAGAGTGAGTCGTCGAAAACCAGGATGGGGGCCTGAAGCGTCAGGGCGCGGGCAATGGCGGTGCGCTGTTTCTGTCCGCCGGACAGCGTCATACCGCGCTCGCCCACGAAAGTATCATATCCTTTCGGAAAACTTTCGATGGTATCAGAAAGCGCCGCCATATCTGCAGCTTTTTCAACCTGGGATTCGTCCGCCTTTTCCTGCGTAATGGTAATATTCTCCGCGATGCTGCGGCTGAACAGGAAGGGCTCCTGCATGACATATCCGATATTTTTCCGCACCCAGGCAGCCGGTATTTCCTGCAGGTCTGTTCCGCCGACGGTAATTTTGCCGTTTTGCGGCGGCAGAGGGTAAAATTTAGTCAGGAGCTGGATCAGTGTGCTCTTGCCGCTTCCTGTGGTGCCGAGGATACCGAGCGTGGTGCCTGCGGGAATCGTAAAACTGATGTCGCTTAGCAACTCAGGCTGTCCCGGATAGGAGAAGCTGACATGGTCAAAGATGATGTCCCGGTTCATGGGAGCTTCGGTGCTTTCCGGTGCGTCCTCCTCTGTCGGTGCGCACATAATCTCATAGAGTCTCTGGAAAGAGACGCCGGTTTTACTCATTTCACTTAAGATACGTCCCAGCATGCGGACGGGGCGCAGCAGCATCGTCACGTAGGAAATCATGGCGAGGAGAGCGCCGACGGTGAGGTTCGAACGGACGCACATGACCGTTCCGACTGCCAGAATCAGCATCATAACCAGGCCGCTTAAGAAGTCAATAAAAAAGAAAAAGATGGTCATGAACCGGCCGAGGTCCACCCACCGGTCGGTGACAACCTGATTTTGTATCCGGAACTTTTCCCGCTCGGACCGCTCTTTTCCGAATGCCCGGACAACGCGGACGCCGCTTAAGTTTTCCTGCGCGATCGTGGAGAGGACGCCTTCATTTTCATCGCATTCCTTAAACCCTCGGCCGATGCCGTTGTGGAACCAGAGCGAGATCCCTACGATGACCGGTATGCTTGCCAGGGCAATGAGCGTCAGCTGCCACTGAATCCGAAACATAAAAACCAGAGCCAGCAGGATGGTCATAATCATGGAAAACAGTTTGACAAAATGCTCGGAAAGAAACGTCTTTACTTCCTCCACATCCGTGGTGCATCGCTGGAGGATATCGCCGGTCTGGTGAGAACTGTGCCACTCCACAGACAGCCGTTCCAGGTGGGAGAACAGGTGGTCACGCATGTTGCAGACAAAGCTTTCGCTGCCTTTGACTACGCACATCTCGTAAATGTAGCGGAGCACCACCGCAATCAGGGTAGTAACGATCACTGCAAGCGCCGGCACCCAGAGATGTGACTTCAGCCATACGATTCCGCCGCTGTCTGCAAACCAGGACAGAACAAAAGCGGGAATCGAATCCGTGCTGTTCCCGAGAATCCCATCCACTGTGTACTCAATGATCTTCGGGCGCACCATGTCCGCCAGAGCAGAGAGACACGCAAAAATAATGGCGCCGACGAAGTAACCCGCTGCTCCTCTGAGGAAGAGGAGCAGCATATCTTTTTTCTGAAATTGATTTTTTTGGCTTTGCGATTTTTTCATAACGCGTCTATTCTATATAATTTTTCACGATTATGCAATAAGAAAAAAGAAGTGATGAAATCAGATTTAAGCAACCACCTGATAACTATAACTGTTTTGATACATATATTCCGGAGCACAGTCGATTTCTCCGTTCGCCCATGTGACAATTCCATGATCAATAACTGCAGATGAAAAAACATCTTCGTTGTTTAAAGGATTAAAAACCTCGCCTTCAAGGATCGTCGCATCGAATAGTCTGGTTTCTCCATTGGAAAAAGTAAGAAGCATAATTTTATCCGGTAAAACTTTTATTTTTAATACTTTAACAGGATTCATCGGTTCGCCACCATATACAATACCATTTAATATATACATTCTGTCACCTCTATTTCAATTATTTCAATGGCTCTATTTTTTTGAATGCTTTGTTTCTTACTGCGTTATTCCAGGCTTCATATAGTTCATCTTCGTGGATGGCCATCCATCCTGAAACCATTCGGAACTGTTTTAACGGCAATTTACCTTCCAAGAGTTCTCCGTCCAGAGAAACGGATGCTTCATATTCTCCATAGTACACATGTACGTGTGGCTTGTGGTGCCTGTCATTATCATTGAAAATCATTTGTTATGATGATTCCGTAGAATCTGCTAATTTCCGGCACAGGATAACCTCCTTTCATGTTATATGTTGTATCGCTGCGTAACAGATATTGTTGGTTATGCCAGTTTTCTAACATATTTTTGTAAAAAATTTACCGACTCAGTCGCTCCTCCATGGCATCGACCACTGTCTGCAGCACTTTGATGCGGGCATAATACTTATTGTTGCCCTCGACAATGATCCAGGGAGCTGCCATTGTAGAAGTGCGCACCAGCATCTCATCCACCGCTTTTTCATACTCATCCCATTTTTCGCGGTTCCGCCAGTCCTCATCCGTAATCTTCCACTGTTTTTCGGGAATCTCCATCCGCTCTTTGAAGCGGCGCTCCTGTTCATCCTTGTCAATCTGAAGCCAGAACTTCAGCACGATGGCGCCGTGGTCGACGAACTGTTTCTCCATTTCGTTAATTTCCTGATAGGCGCGCTGCCATTCCTCGCGGGTGCAGAATCCTTCAATCCGCTCCACCATGACGCGGCCGTACCAGGTGCGGTCAAAGATCGCGATGTGGCCGTCCTTGGGAACGTTGTTCCAGAAACGCCAGAGATAATGGTGAACTTTTTCGATATCATTGGCTGCGGAGGTGGGATGCACCCGGTATCCGCGGGGATCCATTTTTTCCGTCAGCCGCTTGATGGCGCCGCCTTTGCCTCCGGCATCCCACCCTTCAAAACCGAGAATGACCGGGATCCGGCGCTTATATATCTCGCCGTGGAGATCTGCGATGCGGTTTTGCAGCCATTTCAGTTCGCGCTTGTATTCATCCTTTTCCAGAGACAGGCTCAGATCTACTTTCTGCAGGCTGGAAGTCCGGAGGACGTCATCTGCGTATTCGGAAGCCGGAGTCGGAGCATGGTCAATCACATCCGCGGTGTCGGTCGCAGCTTTCTCAGCTTTGCGGCGAAGGGCTGCCTTCAGTGCTTCAATCACTGCCGTATAAATTTTTACTGTAGCGAAGGAACGGTCCATGGACTCAATGATCGTCCAGGGGGCGTAGGCGGTGTCCGTGCTCTCCAGCATCTCGTCATTCATGGCTTTGTATTTCTCGAAATCCCGGTTGCGTTGAATATCCTCCTCGGAAACCCGCCAGGCGCTGGATTTTGTATTGGTCAGACGTTTGAACCGCTTTTTCTGTTCCTTCTGGTCGATGCAGAGGAAGAGTTTGATCAGGACATGCCCGTCGTCTGTCAACTGCCGCTCAAAAGAATTAATATCGTTGTAATAATTAATCAGCCGGGACTCATTGGTGATGCCGTCAAAGCGATCGACCAGAACCTTACGGTACCAGCTTCGGTCAAAGATTGCAATCTGTGTCGTGGACGGAAGCTTTGTCCAGAACCTCCAGAGAAACGGATGCATCATTTCTTCCGTGGACTCCGGTCCGATAGAATGGACGTAGAATCCGCGCGGGTCAAGCGCCTGAATCAGTCGGCTGATCTGGTAGCCTTTGCCGGCTGCTCCAAACCCCTCGAAGACGATGATCACCGGAATCTGTGCGGATTTACATTCGCGCTGCAGCCGGGAAAGTTCCGGCTGAAGGACATCCATGCGCTTTTTGTAATCCTCTTTTGACATGGTTTTTGTAAGATCAAGCTGTTCTAACATGTAAATACCCCCATTTCCTTTTTGTTTTTTATTTGTAATTATTCAGAACAAGGCAAATTTGTAGAAAAACAGTGTCGGATGCTTGCATTCGTAAACTGTTTTTGTGCAAATTTATCTGGCGAGAACGCGACAGCGAGGAAATGTACCCACAGGGCAGATCCACAGCATTTTCGAGTCTGGTCCTGAATAGTTACTTTTATTTTACACAATAAGAGGAAAATATTCTATAGACAATATGTTTTTTGTTATGCGAAAAGTGATGAAAATATTTGATTATTTCGGAACATTAATTTTTTCATAATATGCTTGACATCTGCAAGCATAGTGTTATTATATAAATAACATATGAACAATCGTTCAAATGAAAATATGAACAAAAAAAGGAGAAAGAAAAATGAAGAAGACCTATAAAATTGATGTTGACTGCGCGAATTGTGCGAACAAGATGGAGGAGGCCGCAAACAAAACCGACGGAGTGAAATCCGCTACTGTTAACTTTATGACGCTGAAAATGATTGTGGAGTTCGAGGAGGGGCAGAACCCGAAGGATGTGATGCCTGTGGTATTGAGGAATTGTAAGAAGGTAGAAGATGATTGTGAGATTTTTTATTGAGGAGAACCTCTTATGAATAAAAAACAGAAGAAAAATCTTACCCGAATCATTGTATCTGCGGTTTTAATGGTGATTTTGGCGTTGCTTCCTCTGGAAGGATATCTGCGTCTGGTGTTTTTCCTGATCCCGTATCTGATCATTGGATACGATATCCTCCGAAAAGCTTTTAAGGGGATTTTAAACCGTCAGGTTTTTGATGAGAATTTTCTGATGGCGGTGGCTACGGTCGGTGCGATTATCCTGGGAGAATATACCGAGGGCGTAGCGGTTATGCTTTTTTATCAGGTCGGAGAGCTTTTTCAGAGCTATGCCGTGGGAAAGAGCCGCAGAAATATCAGTGATCTTATGGATATTCGTCCGGACTATGCAAATGTGGAAAGGGACGGAGAGCTGGTGCGTGCAGATCCGGATGAAGTAGAGGTTGGCTCAGTCATTGTCGTGCAGCCGGGGGAGAAGGTTCCGATTGACGGTGTAGTAATGGAAGGCTCTTCTTCTCTGAATACCAGTGCGCTGACCGGTGAGAGCGTTCCCCGAAATGTGGACGAGGGAGGAGAGGTCATCAGCGGCTGTATCAACATCAGCGGAGTTTTAAAGATTCAGACGACGCGGGAGTTCGGGGAATCCACGGTTTCAAAGATTCTGGAACTGGTGGAAAATTCAAGTTCGAGAAAATCCCGGTCAGAAAACTTTATCTCAAAATTTGCGAAATATTATACCCCTGCAGTATGTGCGCTGGCGTTGGTTCTGGCAGTGATTCCGCCATTGATCCGCCTTTTTATGGGACTGACGCCGGAATGGGGCAGCTGGGTATACCGTGCGCTGACATCCCTGGTCATCAGCTGCCCGTGTGCGCTGGTCATCAGTATTCCGTTGAGTTTCTTTGCCGGAATCGGCGGTGCGAGCAGTCAGGGTATTCTGGTTAAGGGTTCGAACTATCTGGAGACGCTGTCACAGACAAAGTGTATGGTATTTGACAAGACGGGCACTCTGACAAAGGGCGTATTTGAGGTCAGCGGCATTCATCACAATGCGCTGCCGGAGGAGACACTGCTGATGTATGCGGCGTATGCCGAGTGTGCTTCCTCCCATCCTATCAGTAAGAGTCTCCGTCTGGCCTATGGAAAGCCGATTGACCGGAACCGAGTGACAGACATTGAGGAGATCAGCGGACATGGAGTAACAGCCATGGTGGACAGCCATTCTGTGGCGGCCGGCAATTCGAAATTGATGCACAGGCTGGGAATTGAGTGCAGGGACTGTCATCAGATGGGGACCGTTGTTCATATTGCTGTTGACGGTACTTATGCGGGACATATCCTGATCTCCGACATTGTAAAGCCTCATGCGAAAGAGGCGGTTCGGGAAATAAAACGTGCCGGTGTTGCACAGACAGTGATGCTCACCGGTGATACAAAAGAAGTTGCGGAGCATGTGGCAAAAGAGCTTGAGATTGATGCGGTTTTTGCAGAACTGCTTCCGGCGGATAAAGTTGCAAAGATCGAGGAGCTTCTCGGTGAAAAGAAAGACAGGGAAAAAATCGCTTTTGTCGGCGACGGCATCAACGATGCACCGGTGCTTTCCCGTGCGGATATCGGAATTGCGATGGGAGCTCTCGGTTCGGATGCGGCGATTGAAGCAGCCGATGTTGTGCTGATGGATGATGATCCGTTAAAGATTTTAAAGGCAATCAGGATTTCCCGGAAATGCTTACGTATTGTATATCAGAATATGTATTTTGCGATCGGCGTCAAGGTACTCTGCCTGATTCTTGGTGCGTTCGGCATTGCAAATATGTGGATGGCGATTTTTGCCGATGTAGGCGTGATGGTGATTGCGGTGCTTAACGCAGTGCGGGCATTATTCGTGAAGCGTTTATAAATTTCCGGGATTGAACTTATGTAAAACCGTGCTTTACGGAGCAATCTGTGATATCATAGGAGCAGATCGATACGTTCATTGCGGAAAGGAAGGAATGATTTATGAAGGATCATGGCGTGGAAATTTGCGATACGATAGAGGTGCATGAGGATCTTGTGAAAAAAGTGATGGAGAATATGCCGGAGGAGACGGAACTGTATGACCTGGCAGAGCTGTTTAAAATTTTCAGTGACTCCTCACGCATTCGAATTTTGTTTGTTCTGTTTGAGGCGGAGGTGTGTGTCTGTGATCTGGCGAAGATGCTGAACATGTCTCAGTCGGCGGTTTCTCATCAGCTTCGTATATTAAAGCAGAGTAAACTGGTCAAGAATCGCCGCGATGGAAAGTCCGTTTTTTATTCACTGGCGGATGATCATGTGAGAACGATTATCGCACAGGGGAGAGAGCATATTGAGGAGGACTGATTCATAAATCGGCTGTCTTGTTAGGCTGTGACAGAAGGAATTCTATACAATTCCATTAGGAAAAAAGAGGGGATATCGCTTGCCGATATCCCCTCCGGTGTTATTCGGTTCCGATTACTCTACAGAATAATTCGGCGCTTCTTTTGTAATATGAATGTCGTGCGGATGGCTTTCCTTTAAGGAGGCAGCGGAAATCTTTACAAAGCTGCTCTTTTCGGTAAGTTCCGGAATCGTGGGAGCACCGCAGTAGCCCATACCGGAGCGGATGCCGCCGACCAGCTGGAAGATGGTGTCTTCTACGCTGCCCTTGTAAGCAACACGGCCTTCCACGCCTTCGGGTACCAGCTTTTTCGCGTCCTCCTGGAAGTAGCGGTCTTTACTGCCGTTCTCCATGGCAGCCAGAGAACCCATACCGCGGTAAACCTTGTATTTACGGCCCTGATACAGCTCGAAATCTCCGGGTGCCTCGTCACAGCCCGCAAACATGGATCCCATCATACATACGCTGGCGCCTGCGGCAAGAGCCTTTGTCATGTCGCCGGAGTACTTGATGCCGCCGTCGGCGATGATCGGGATGCCGTACTTGCTGGAAACCTCATAGCAATCCATGATCGCGGTAATCTGCGGAACGCCGATGCCTGCAACGACACGGGTGGTGCAGATGGATCCGGGACCGATGCCGACTTTGACAGCGTCCGCGCCGGCTTCAATCAGCGCTTTGGTCGCTGCGCCGGTGGCTACGTTGCCGGCGATAACCTGAAGATCCGGGAAAGCGGCTTTGATCTGGCTGACCGCTTTCAGGATATTTTTCGAATGGCCGTGGGCGGAGTCAACGACAATCGCGTCTACCTGAGCATTGACCAGTGCTGCCACGCGGCTCATCATATCGTGGGTAATGCCTACGCCTGCGCCGCAGAGCAGCCGGCCTTTTGCGTCTTTTGCGGATGAAGGGTATTTGATCTGCTTTTCAATGTCCTTGATGGTGATCAGACCCTTTAATTTGAAATCATCGTCTACAATGGGAAGTTTTTCTTTTCTTGATTTTGCGAGGATGGCTTTAGCCTCCTCCAGAGAAATGCCTTCTTTGGCAGTGACCAGACCGGTGCTGGTCATACATTCGCTGATTTTTTTACTGTAGTCGGTCTCGAACTTCAGGTCGCGATTGGTAATGATGCCGACCAGGGTGCCGTCGTCCGTGATAATCGGAACGCCGGAAATACGAAACTTGCTCATGAGGTTGTCCGCATCGAGAAGCGTATGATCCGCAGAGAGGGAGAACGGGTCGGTGATGACACCGTATTCAGAACGTTTTACCTTGTCTACTTCTTCTGCCTGGGCTTCAATGGACATGTTCTTATGGATGATGCCGATGCCGCCCTGTCTGGCCATGGCGATGGCCATCCGATGTTCTGTTACAGTATCCATGCTGGCACTCATCATGGGGATGTTCAGTGTGATTTTGTTGGTTAAGCGGGTTGTCAGATCGATCATGTTGGGTGTTACTTCCGAGTATGCCGGAACAAGTAACACATCATCAAAAGTAATTCCTTCGCCGATGATTTTGGCCATTTTTCTCTCCTCTCTCGCGTCAGTACGGTGTTTTCGAAAATTGTACTGATGTGCGTCTCGCAAAGACAAATTTGTTAAAATGTGTTTTTATCAATTATAGTGACTGGTTTTGACAATGTCAACTTTTTTATTTCCATCTTTGCTTTTTTATGTTATAGTCGATGAAAAGGAGAAATACAGCATGAAATTTCGACCGTGCATTGATATTCATAACGGAAAAGTAAAACAGATTGTCGGCGGTTCCCTGAAAGACGCGGGAGATATTGCCGTAGAAAACTTTGTTTCCAGACAGGATGCCGCTTTTTATGCAAATCTGTATCAGAGACGAAAGATTGCGGGCGGCCATGTGATCCTGCTGAATGCCAGGGACTCTTCTTATTATAAGGAGACAAAGCGGCAGGCGATGCTTGCGCTTGCGGCTTATCCCGGCGGTTTGCAGGTGGGCGGCGGAATAAGCCCGGAAAACGCGGCGGATTTTTTACATGCGGGAGCCAGCCATGTGATCGTCACTTCCTGGGTGTTTAAAGACGGGATCCTGAATTATCGTAATCTGGAGGAGCTTTGCGATGTTACCGGCCGGGAGCGGCTGGTGCTGGATTTAAGCTGCAGAAAGCGGGACGGAGCTTATTATATTGTAACGGATCGCTGGCAGAAGTTTACCGACGAGCGCATTACGGAGCACTTGCTTGACATCTTAAGCAGCTATGCCGATGAGTTCCTTATCCACGCGGTAGATGTGGAGGGGAAAGCTTCCGGTATCGAACGGGAGCTGGTGGAATTGCTGGGCGGCTGGCACAGGATTCCCATTACTTACGCGGGAGGCGTAGGCAGTTTCACGCATCTTGAGCAGCTGAAGGAGTGGGGACAGGGATATCTGGATGTTACGATCGGCAGTGCGCTGGACATCTTCGGAGGTTCCCTGAAGATGGAGGAGGTGCTGGCGTTCCTCGGAGAGGAGAAAATAGCAGCGCCGTAAGTATGAACAGGTATTCTTTATATCATAATAGGGAAAACATTGTTATTTTAAAGCTGAGCAGATAGAGAAAACGTAAATTTCAGGGGATTCTTCAGGGCATCCCGTTAAATATATGCGTCATCTGACGGTAAACAATTCATAAGCGGACTTTTCATGTCCGCGTTGAATTTGTTTTTCGGAAGATGGTGCAATAATATAAAAAATGCCCTGAAGCATCCCCGTCCCAAAAAAGGAGGAAGATATGAGCAAATATACGAAGCAGGACATCATGCGGATGGTAGAGGAAGAAGATGTCGAGTTTATCCGCCTTCAGTTTACAGACCTTTTTGGAGGGTTGAAGAACGTGGCAATCACCAGCAGCCAGTTGGAGAAGGCGCTGGACAACCGCTGCATGTTTGACGGCTCATCCATTGAGGGTTTTGTTCACATTGAGGAGTCGGATTTATATCTGCATCCGGATCTCGATACGTTTACGATTTTCCCCTGGAGACCGCAGCAGGGCAAGGTGGCGCGTTTTATCTGTGATATCTATACGCCGGAGGGAACCCCTTTTGAGGGGGATCCCCGGTTCATCTTGAAAAAAGTCATCCGGCAGCTGGAGTCCATGGGATATGGATTTGAGATCGGGCCGGAGTGTGAGTTTTTCCTGTTTCACACAGATGATGCCGGATGCCCGACCACAGAGAGCGGAGAAAAGGCCGGATATTTTGAAATGGGACCGAATGATCTGGGGGAGAATGCCAGACGGGATATGGTACTCACTCTGGAGGATATGGGCTTTGAGATTGAAACATCCCATCATGAGGCGGCGCCCGGTCAGCACGAGATCGATTTCAAGTATGAACCGGCTTTGCATGCGGCGGATAATATCATGACATTTAAGCTGGCAGTGAAGACTATCGCGAAGCGTCACGGGCTCTACGCCACCTTCATGCCGAAGCCAAAGTCCGATAACAATGGCTCCGGGATGCATATCAATATGTCGCTGTCAAAAGACGGCAGGAACCTTTTTACGGATCCGAAGGATGAGAATGGTCTGAGCAAGGAAGCATATTATTTTATCGGGGGTCTGATGAAGCATGTTTACGGGATGAGTGCGGTTACCAATCCGCTGGTCAATTCTTATAAACGTCTTGTATCCGGATTTGAGGCCCCGGTTCATATTGCCTGGTCGGTGAAAAACCGCAGCCCTCTGATCCGGATTCCTTCTCTGCGCGGGGGCAATATGAGGATTGAGCTTCGCAGTCCGGATTCCGCAGCGAATCCTTATCTGGTGATCGCGCTTTGCCTGGCTGCGGGTATGGATGGGATTGAACATAAGATCCTGCCTCCGGAGAGCATTAAGAAAAATATTTATGAGCTGTCCGAGGAGGAGTGCCGCGAGCTTGGAATTCGTCAGCTTCCCGCGAACTTAAATGATGCGCTGGATGCGATGGAAGAGGACGTGTTTGTCCGGAATGTTCTGGGTGAACATATTACGACTGCATATCTGGAAGCAAAGCGGAAAGAGTGGGATGCTTACTGCCGGACAGTCAGTGAATGGGAAGTAAGTCAGTATCTGGACAAATATTAATATAAAGGTGGCAGCGGAAGTTTGACAGGAATTATTATTGCATTTCCCCGGGCGGATGTCGGGAAAAAAATTAAAACCATACTGGTTCGCAGCGGCTTTCAGGTGGTCAGTGTGTGTACCAGCGGTGCTCAGGTAATCCAGGAGGCGAACAGCCTTCAGGACGGGGTTGTCGTGTGCAATTACCGCCTGCCGGACATGATTTACCGCGAATTAAAGGAGTATCTTCCCGTCGGATTTCAGATGGTTACCATTACTTCAAAGGATGAGTGGGCGGAAAACGGGGATTCTGATGTGATCAGCCTTTCTCAGCCGCTGAAGGTGCATGAATTGATTTCTACCATGGAAATGGTTACATACAACCTTCAGAGAGCGAGAAAACGAAGGCGCCAGCAGCCGCATCAGCGTACCGCGGAGGAGCAGGAGCTGATCAACAAAGCGAAAAGCATTCTTATGAGCCGTAATAATATGACTGAAGAGGATGCGCATCGGTATCTTCAGAAGACCAGTATGGATAACGGAACCAGTTTCACGGAGACTGCACAGATGATATTGAGTATGATGGATTTCTAGCGCGGCGTTTCGTAAAGAACAGATCAGCAGAACGACACTTAATTTATAAGCCGTATCAGGGGTGAAAGGAAACAGGCTATGACACTTTTAATAAAAAACGGGATCGTGATAAATCCCGCTGACAGATCAGAAAAAGAGGCAGACATTCTGATCCGCGATGGTGTGATTGAAAAAATTGAACGTACGATTGAGGCAAAGGCGGCAAAGGCAGATCAGGTGGTTGATGCCGGCGGTGCGTATTGTATGCCGGGGTTTATCGATCTGCATGTACATCTGCGGGATCCCGGACTGACTTATAAAGAGGATATTGCTTCGGGCGGCGCGGCTGCGGTACACGGAGGTTTTTCCACGATTGTTGCCATGCCGAATACGAAGCCGGTGGCGGATTGCCCGGAAGTCATTGCGTATGTACAAAATCGGGCGGCAGAGGTGACAAAAGTTCATGTGCTTCAGGTTGGCTCCGTGACAAAGGGGATGCGCGGTGAGGAACTCTCGGATATCCGCGGGATGGCGAAAGCCGGATGCATTTGCCTCAGCGAGGACGGTAAATCGGTGATGAATTCCGATCTTTACCGTGACGCCATGCGGATTGCCGTAGAGGAAAACATGACTGTGCTGGCTCACTGTGAGGATATCAACCTTGTGCACGGCGGCGTTTTAAATGCCGATGAGAAAGCCGCATCTATGGGTATGCCCGGGATTTCCAATGCGGTGGAAGACATTATTGTCGCACGGGATATTCTGCTGGCAAAAGAGACGGGCGCGCGGCTGCATCTCTGTCACTGTTCGACGAAGGACAGCGTGGAGATGGTGCGTCTGGCGAAGGCGGATGGCGTCCGTGTGACCGCGGAGGTTTGCCCGCATCATTTTTCGATGTCTTCAGAGGAGATTGACGGCGATGATGCTAATTTTAAGATGAATCCGCCTTTGCGCACCAGAAAAGATGTGGAAGCTCTTCAGCGGGGCTTGTCGGAGGATGTCATGGACGTGATCTCTACCGACCATGCGCCGCATTCCGCAGAGGAAAAAGCGCAGAGCATCCGCAAGGCGCCGTTTGGCATTGTGGGGCTGGAGACGGCGGCAGCGCTGACTTATACGCATCTGGTAAAACCGGGGATTCTTACGATGATGCAGATGGCGGAGAAGATGAGCTATAATCCTGCTAAAATTCTCGGATTGAATAAAGGCGTGATCGAGGTCGGCGCGCCGGCGGATATTACCGTTTTTGATGCGGAGAAAGAGTGGGTTATTGATCCGGAGAAGTTTTTTTCCAAAGGAAAAAATACACCGTTCGCCGGGAAAAAGGTGGCGGGGAAGGTGGTCGCCACCATTATAGATGGGGAAGTGGCCTTTTGTGAAGCGTAGGTGATTTGGATGATGTATCAGAATTATCTGATGCATCCTGTGCGAAGGAATATGATATTTTAATGACGTTGATAAAAATGTGATTTGTGTTTTTAGAAGCCAGTTAATATGAAGAATAGAAAAGCGGAGGAAAACGGCTATGATAAACAAGCTTATAGAAAAGATCCAAAAGACCGGGGCGCCGATCGTGGTGGGCTTAGACCCGATGCTGGCCTATGTGCCGAAGCATATTCAGAAGGCGGCGTTTGCTGAGTACGGCGAGACGCTGGCGGGTGCGGCGGAAGCGATCTGGCAGTTTAATAAGGCGATTATTGATGCGACATATGATCTGATTCCGGCAGTGAAGCCGCAGGTGGCGATGTATGAGCAGTTTGGCGTAGAGGGGATGCAGGCGTTTCAGAGGACGGTTGCGTATTGCCATGAGAAGGATCTGGTGGTGATCGGCGATGTGAAGCGTGGCGATATCGGTTCTACCTCGGCAGCTTATGCGGCGGGACATTTGGGCACGGTGCAGGTGGGAAGTAAGAGCTATGCGCCGTTTGATGAGGATTTTATTACGGTGAATCCGTATCTCGGCACGGATGGAGTGAAGCCTTTTGCAGAGGTGTGCAAGGCACAGAAGAAGGGGCTGTTTATTCTGGTGAAGACTTCCAATCCTTCCAGCGGAGAGTTTCAGGATCGCCTGATTGACGGGAAACCGCTGTACGAGCATGTGGCGGAGAAGGTTGCTGCCTGGGGAGCGGATTGTATGGGTGATTCCTACAGCTATATCGGAGCGGTGGTGGGAGCTACCTATCCGGAAGTCGGCAAGGTACTCCGGAAGGTTATGCCGAAGAGTTTCATCCTGGTTCCGGGTTACGGCGCGCAGGGCGGAAAGGGCAAAGATCTGGTTCACTATTTTAACGAGGATGGCCTGGGTGCGATCGTGAATTCTTCCCGCGGCATTATCGCGGCCTATAAGCAGGAGGCGTACGCGCGCTTCGGGGCGAAGAACTTTGCGGATGCTTCCCGCCAGGCGGTGGTTGATATGGCGGAGGATATCCGCGGAGCGCTTGCGGCAAAGTAAGTAAACGGAAAATATTACTAATCTGTGCGGCCTGCAAGATTAGCAACTGCACAGTTAGTATTATTTCAGTATGAAAGGGAGAATATATGGCAGAAAAATTTCAGGAGCAGGCGGTAGTTCTGTCCCAGTGCGAAATCGCGACGGATATCTACAGCCTGTGGATACAGACGGAACAGATTGCGGCGCACACCCGTGCCGGTCAGTTTCTTTCGATTTATTGTGATGACGGGAGCCGCCTGCTTCCGCGCCCGATCAGCATCTGTGAGATTGACCGGGAAAAAGGAACACTTCGCATGGTTTACCGCATTGCGGGGAAGGGTACCGCTGAGTTTTCAAAAAAGCTGGCGGGTGATATGCTCCGTGTGACCGGCCCTCTCGGAAATGGCTTTCCGTCGGGGGAGAAAAAAGCGTTTTTGATCGGCGGAGGTATCGGTATCCCGCCGATCCTGGAGCTTTCCAAAGAACTGAAGTGTGAAAAGCAGATGGTTCTGGGATATCGGGATGCGAACCTTTTCCTTTTGGAAGAGTTTCAGAAGCAGGGCGAGGTGTACGTTGCCACGGAGGATGGCAGTGCAGGCACAAAAGGAAATGTTCTGGATGCGATTCGCGCGAACGCACTTACGGCAGATGTTATTTATGCCTGCGGTCCGACGCCGATGCTCCGCGCGCTGAAGGCCTATGCGGCGGAGAACGGCATGGAGTGCTGGCTGTCTCTGGAGGAGCGGATGGCCTGCGGCATCGGCGCCTGTCTTGCCTGTGTGTGCAAGTCGACGGAGGTGGACGGGCATACGAATGTACATAACAAGCGAATCTGTAAGGAAGGGCCGGTTTTTAACGCCCGGGAGGTGGAACTGTGATCAATACAAGAGTAACCATCGCCGGAGTCGAGTTTCAGAATCCGGTTATGACAGCTTCCGGAACATTTGGTTCCGGTGAGGAGTTTTCGGAATTTGTCGATTTAAACCGCCTTGGCGCAGTGGTCACCAAGGGCGTGGCGAATGTGCCGTGGCCGGGCAATCCGACACCGCGCATCGCGGAGGTGTACGGCGGCATGTTAAATGCCATTGGCTTGCAGAATCCCGGAATCGATGTGTTTATCAACCGGGATATTCCTTTTTTGAAAAAATATGACACGAAGATTATCGTGAATGTCTGCGGCAGGTCAACGGAGGACTATTGTGAGGTTGTTGAGCGTCTGGCGGATCAGCCGGTGGACATGCTGGAGATCAACATCTCCTGCCCGAATGTAAAGGAGGGCGGCATCGCATTCGGACAGGATCCGAAAGCGGTGGAGGCGATCACGAAAGCCTGCAAAAAGGTTGCAAAGCAGCCCGTGATCATGAAGCTCAGCCCGAATGTGACAGACATTACTGTCATGGCGAAGGCTGCGGAGGCAGGCGGCGCGGATGCGCTTTCCCTGATCAATACGCTGACCGGGATGAAGATTGATGTCAACCGCCGGACGTTTGCGATCGCGAACAAGACCGGCGGGCTTTCCGGACCGGCGGTGCATCCCATTGCAGTGCGCATGGTTTATCAGACCGCACAGGCTGTCGGCATCCCCATTATCGGCATGGGCGGTATTTCCACCGCGGAGGATGCCCTGGAGATGATTCTGGCCGGTGCAACTGCGGTGAGTGTCGGCACGGCTAATTTTGCAAATCCGACGGTAACGATGGAAATCGCGGATGGAATTGAGAGGTACCTTGAGACATCGGGAATTTCCGATATCAATGATCTGATCGGAGCAGTTCGGTAACGGGAGAAAGAAATGGAAGAAAAAGCAAATCCGCTGGGCACTGAAAAAGTAACTGGCCTTATGATAAAATTTGCGATACCGAGTATTGTCGCAATGGTAATCGGGGCAGTCTATAATATTGTAGACCAGCTCTTTATCGGCCATGCGGTGGGAACACTTGGAAACGCGGCGACGAATGTAGTCTTTCCGCTGACAACGTCCAGTGTGGCGCTGGCGCTTCTGTTCGGAATCGGAGGGGCTTCCAATTTTAACCTGAATATGGGCAGAGGAAAGACAGAAAAAGCTCCGTATTATATCGGAAATGCTCTGGTGCTTCTGGTTTTAAGCGGTATATTGCTTTGCATCGTATCAGAAGTCTTCATGACTCCGCTGCTCCGTGCTTTCGGCACGCCGGATGATGTTTTTCCCTATGCGAGAGATTATCTGCAGATTACGGCGATCGGTTTCCCCTTCCTGATACTGACAACAGGCGGCGGACACCTGATGCGCGCGGACGGAAGTCCGCGGATGACGATGTTCTGCAGTCTGATCGGAGCGATTTTGAATATTTTTCTGGATGCGTTGTTTGTTCTGGTGTTTCATTGGGGGATGCGGGGAGCCGCGCTGGCCACGATCATCGGGCAGATTGTTTCTGCCATTATTGTGGTTCTTTATATGCGCGGATTTAAAACCGTTCCCTTGCGTGCGGAGCATTTTAAATTACAGTGGCAATATGCGAAGCAGATCATGGTTATCGGTGTAGCTTCGTTCTTCAACCAGATCTGTATGATGGTGGTGCAGATCGTGATGAACAATTCCCTGACATATTACGGCGGATTATCTGTTTACGGAGCTGCGATTCCGCTGGCCTGCGCGGGCATTATTATGAAAGTGTATCAGATATTCATGTCCGTGCTAATCGGCCTGTCGCAGGGGGCGCAGCCGATTGAGAGCTTTAACTATGGTGCGAAAAAATATCAGCGCGTGAGAGAGGCTTATCTGATCGCGGCAGTGATCGGCCTGGTGATATCTGTTATATGTTTCATTTTCTTCCGCCTGTTTCCGAGACAGATCCTGGAATGGTTCGGGAGTAATACGGAGGAATATTTTGAATTCGGCGTCCTGTTTTTCCGGATATTTATGTTTTTCACCTGGCTGAATTTCCTGCAGCCGGTGTCCTCATCCTTCTTCCCGGCAATCGGAAAACCGCAGAAGGGAGTCTTTCTGTCACTGACGCGTCAGCTGATCTATATTTTGCCGCTGCTGCTTCTCTTGCCGCTTCGTTTCGGACTGATGGGTGTGCTGTACGCGGCGCCGATCGCGGATCTGATGTCAGCGGTCACAACCGTGATCATGGTTGTGCTGGAGTTCAGAAATATGAAGCAGCTGGAAGAAAAGGGCTGAATATATAGCAACATTTTTTGACAAATTACTGCATATTTATAGCAGACCGTATGTACGCTGATAAATAGAGATAATTTCCAAAACCTTTTATATCCATACCGGAAACGGCTCCTGCTGCGGCGGGAGCTTTTCCTTTGGTAAATACTGCTGTTCACAGTTTTTTTGCCTGAATTTTCTATATTCATATATGAATTTAGGAAAATAGTGTTGAAATAACGCCGGGCGATGGTGTATGATAAAAAAACACAGGATGACCAGTCTGAGTGTATAGAGGAGGATCTAATATATGGAAACAAGGACGAATCAGGAGATAAAAGTTCCGGTTGTCTCAAAGGAGGAGGAGACTCGCGTAAAGGCGCTGGGTTTCCTGAAGGATAAACGGACGGCGGATAAGTTCAATTGCCGTGTGATTACCCGCAACGGAAAGATCACGGCTGCGGAGGCCAAAGTGATTGCAGAGGCCGCGGAGATTTACGGCAGTGGAGAGGTGACAATGACAGCCCGTTTGACGATGGAGATTCAGAGCGTACCGTTTGATAAGATTGAGGAATTGCGGGAATTTCTGGCGAAAGCAGGATTGGAGACAGGCGGGACAGGCGCAAAGGTTCGCCCGGTGGTTTCCTGCAAGGGAACGACCTGCCAGTATGGATTGATTGATACATTTGCACTATCTGAGGAAATTCATGAGCGGTTTTATCACGGGTACGGACAGGTGAAACTGCCGCATAAGTTTAAGATTGCCGTGGGCGGATGTCCGAACAATTGTCTGAAGCCGGATTTAAATGATGTCGGCATTATCGGGCAGAGGGTTCCCAGGGTGGATCTGGAAAAATGCCGAGGCTGTAAAGTCTGTCAGATTGAAAAGAACTGCCCCATCGGCGCAGCAAAGCTGGTGGGGGATAAGATAGTGATCGATGAGACAGCCTGTAATCACTGCGGCCGCTGTGTGGGCAAATGTCCGTTTGGGGCTGCGGAGGATTATGTGAACGGTTATCGGGTCTGCATCGGCGGACGCTGGGGAAAGAAAGTCGCACAGGGGCGGTATCTTGATAAGATATTTACCGATAAAGACGAAGTTTTGGATACGGTGGAACGCGCAATTATTCTTTTCCGTGATCAGGGTATCGCAGGGGAGCGATTTGCGGATACGATTGCAAGGCTTGGATTCGAGAATGTGGCGGCGCAGATCTGCGGCGACTAAAATAGAAAGAAACATCAGATGCAGCAGATCTTCATTATCAAATTGAGGTCCCATTCCGGCATTGCGGAACGGGTTGCCGATGTCGTAGCTATTCGTTCTATCCATATTCATCATAGAAAAATATATCCTTGGGTTGGTGTATCATCCGGCTCAGGAAGCAGAGGACGGTGAGCTCATATATATCTGCTCTCCGCCCTCCTGATTCCGTCCGATTAATCTGACCGTCCGACTAACGTTTCACAATCGCAGTCACAGACATTGCAGTCGCTCCTTCGTCGGGCGCGATGACATTCTCATAGATTGCAAGCTCGCCGCCAGCGGTATTTACAGATATTTCGCCGCCTTCGGAGGAGGTGGAAACAACGCTGTAACCCTCAGCCGGAATGATGCTGTAGTACAGTTTTCCGTCGATGTAGTTCTGACGTTTTACGGTAAATGCTTTGGAATCTAACGTGCCGTCTTCTGTCTGTGCGTAGAAAGTGTAAGCTACATTGCCGTAGGTCTGGCCTGCGTCGCAGATGCCGTTGTCGGCTGCTTCGATGACCGTGGAATCAACAACGATCGTAACATTGCCTTCGGTGTATGTGCCGTCTGCTTTCGCTTCACCGCCAACCGTCAGTTTTTTCACGTTAACAGTAACAGCTGTGTCAGCAGTAAGATCCGTCATGGCCTCGATGGTAAGATTCTGGAGATAGCCGTCGCCGGTGACATTCCATTTTGCACCGTTTAAGGTAACATTGATCGGATTGTTCAGCAGCGGAGCGGCAGTGTGGCAGTAACGTCCGATAATCAGGCAGTCGCCGTTCTGTCCGCCCTGCTCGGCGTTATAGTTTACATGGTCATACTCTTTGGAGCCAAGGAATGCGTTCAGAACTGTGCCGTTGGGAACAATCTTGCCTTCCAGGTCTACATGAACCGCAGTTGAGGAAGAGATTGTGCCGGTCAGAACTGCGTTTTCAACTGCAACATTCAATTCCTGACGATAGTTGTAGATGCAGTTGTAGATATCGCCGGCGTATTCTCCGTTTTTCAGTGTAGCATAGCACTCGGTGACGGAGCTTAAGGTTGCCTCAGCCTCATCTGCGTGATCGTTGATCGTATAGGTGGTGATGCCCGGGTTGCCTGCGTCGTCGGATTCAACCAGTTCTACCAGGATACCGTCTTTGGAACGGGTGGAAGTACCTGAGAAATTAATCTCGCAGTTATCTACAATGATATTGGAAAAACCGGTGTTCGCCGCGCCGGATTTGATCTGCAGCAGGGCGTCTACGGTATCAACTTTGGTGTTGTTCAGTTCGTAGGTGCCGCCTGCGGACTGCTGCGTCATGAATGCATTGTGCTCTGCATACAGATAGGAGTCGATATACTCGGAACCGCTGCGGCCGGAGCCCATGATCTGGATATAATCCGGGGAGTAGAACTCGACGTTTTTATATCTGTTATGTACGCCGGAATCTGCGTAAGTAACATAGCCGGATCCTCCTACGGTGAAACCGTATTTCACGCCGGCAACTTCCTTAATGGCGGTATACTCTTTGCCTTCCTCGGCGACTTCCAGTGTACCGATGCCGGAGAGGACGTTTTCACAGTCCAGGCAGTAGGTGCCGCAGATATCATAGGCTGTACCGGAGTCACAGGAGATTGCGCCCCATCCGGTCGATACGATGATGCTGTCTTTGAAGATGCCCTGCCCGTCTGCCATAACGTTCAGTGTACGGACGGTGCCTTCCATGCCGAGTGCGAACGGCACACGCTTCATCATTGCCGGGGTCAGGTTTGCAAACTCATCATAGGTATCAAGTGTCTCTTTGGAGTAAAGAACGGAGTCTTTCACATTTGCGATGGAGGTATTGTCCACATAAAGTCCGCAGCGGATGCAGCCTTCCGTCTCAATATAGGAGTCTGTGATATCGACAACGGATTTGTTGTCTGCCATGATGGAAGCGCCCCATCCGGAGAGGTCATCGCCGCCGTCGCCTTTGGCGTAAAACTTAGAATTATTGATCGCATATTTTGTGCCTTCGTCCAGAAGGATACCGTTAAAATGCGGTGCGTTGGATGTCAGGGTGATGCCGTCTGCTTTTGCTGCGTCACAGGTTCCGCCCTGAATCAGCTGGGCGGCGGAGTAGTCGTCCATGATCCGGCCGTCTTTAACCAGAAGTGCCTGACGGAAATAGTAAGTTGCTTTTTCTTCTTCTTTTGCTCCGGACCACGGTGCGGCGCTGGGACCGCCGACTCTGTAGATGCCGACCGATATGATCTCAAATCCTTCTTTTACTTCATAGGAAGCGCCGGGAATCAGATTCTCCTGTGCACCGTCTACGATGAGGATGAGTGTCTGTCCTTCTCCTGCGGATACGGTCTGCTCTGCGCCATCTGTTTTATAGGTTGCACCGATAACGGTGGAGGCGATGGCGGTGGTGGTATAGTTGTTCGCCACCTCCGTGCGGATGATTTCTAATGTTTTCATGATAGATGTCTCCCCTTTCTTTGGGATGATTGGTGATTTAAAAAAGGATTTCTCAGATGAATGAAACAAAGGCAAGGAGGCCATCTGAGAAATCCTGCTATTTGTCTACTCTTCTGTCCAGCAGATTACGCCGCCGGTCATCGCGGGATCAACCTTCGGGAATACATATTTTGCGTATGCTTCCGTAATCTCAGTGTACTTGAACTCATGGCTGATCAGCGGAGTGATGTCAAGCTTGCCGTATGCGATCAGATTTAAGAATACCTGAATGTCTTCGTCAGAAGTCCAGGTGTCGGAGTTCGCATAGCGGAGCAGATCGCGGTGCATTACCGGCGGCCATACGCCGTCGATGAAGAGGTCGGCTCTTCTCAGCTTGAACGGCTTGGAGTTGACATAGGTACCGATGAGGCTTGCGCCCTTCTGCATGATCGGGTCGTCGATGGGAGGCATTGCCTCGCCGTGTACCTGAGAAATCATGACCAGACGTCCGCGCTCGCCGATCAGCTCTGCTGCCTGCATCAGAGGTCCTCTTGCTCCGGTCGCCTCGAAGATAACCGGCAGACCGCCGCGGTTCAGTTTATTTACCTCGCGCTCCAGACCGTCCGGATCGGTTTTGGAATTGATTGCGATGTCAACGCCCATCTTTTTTGCAGCTTCCAGACGTCCGTCATCAAGATCGGTGACGATGACCGGAATCGCGCCCGCCAGTTTTGCTACCTGTGCAGTGATCGCGCCCACGAAGCCCTGTCCGAGTACTGCGCACGGCTCGCCGAGCTGTAAGCCTGAGCGGCGGAGCGCATACATGCCGGTGTGTCCGAGGTTCCAGAAGGAAGCCTGCTTTAAGTCAACGCCCTCCGGGCAGATGGTGCAGTTTAACTCGTCCATGATCAGGTACTGCGCATGCTCGCCGGTGGTGACGACATGGTCGCCGACCTTCAGCTCGCGAACGTCCGGTCCTACTTCGACGACTTCCGCAGCCATCGCATAGCCGATGCTGGTGGGAAGCGGAACGATGTGCTCGCCTAAGAGGCCGTTCTCTGTGCCGGGGCTCATCGCGCTGTATTTTGCTTTTAATAATACCTGTCCGGGACCCGGTGCCGGGAGTTCTTTCTCAGCGAGTACGACTTTGCCGGGCTGTGCCTGTGCATATAAAGTTTTCATGATGATGTTCCTCCTCTTTAAAAAATATTTGGTTGGTCTATTTCGGCTGCTGGATGAGCTCGATCAGGACACCGTTGCAGTCGCGGATGAACATGACTGCGTCGTCTCCCATGCGAACCTCATGTGCGATGTCTACGCCGTTTGCCACGAAGCCTTCTTTCAGGGCGTCCATATCATCGGTGGCGAATGCCACGTGTTTGGTGCCGACTGTCTGGAGGTCTGTGTTCGGAGTCAGGCGGTCTTCCGGAATCGGTTTCGGATCATCGTACTCAAAGAGCTCAATCTGATATCCGTCTTTTTCAATGAAGCAGATTTTTGCTTTCAGCGGCGGACAGTATCCGTCATCCTTTACCAGAACAAACCCCAGATTCTTTTCATACCACTCCAGAGATTCCTGCATGTTGTTAACACTGATGCCGGTGTGGAGTACTTTCGTTACATTGCTAGCTGCCATTTTATACATTCTCCTTTCTTTTTCGTATGGATTTTAATGTTTTGTTATAAAAATTATAGCACCTTGGCTTTCGAGATTACATGAAGTTTTTTGTGAATGAGCGGACGTTTTTTTACAAATGGATAAGCTGGCGGGGATTTGACAGAACGGCAGAGATTTCTTTTTTAAAATTCTATTGAATCCCGGAAGTCATGATGATATACTGATTTTGTTTCTGATTAAACGAAGGCAGGCGGAGAACACATGCGTGTTCGGTGAGCGGCGAGGTTTGATCAATGAGTGAAAGATTTGGGATAAAGTATAAGTATAAAGGAGCGTACCGTTATGGAACAGTACAAACAGGAATTTATAGATTTTATGGTCGAGTCCGACGTCCTGAAGTTCGGAGAATTTACGTTAAAGAGCGGGAGAAAATCTCCGTTCTTCATGAATGCCGGGGCATATGTTACCGGTTCACAGCTGCATCGGCTGGGGATTTATTACGCGAAAGCGATTTATGATAAGTATGGCACGGACTTTGATGTCCTGTTCGGTCCTGCATACAAGGGGATTCCTCTTGCAGTAGTGACTGCAATCGCTTTCTCTGAGTTATACGGGAAGGAAGTCCGTTATTGTTCGAACCGCAAAGAGGCAAAGGATCACGGCGATGCGGGGATTCTTCTCGGCAGCAAGATCAAAGACGGCGACCGTGTAGTGATCATCGAGGATGTAACTACCTCGGGCAAGTCGATTGAGGAGACATTTCCTATTATAAAAGCACAGGGAGATGTGACGATTGTCGGCCTTATGGTTTCATTAAACCGGATGGAAGTCGGCAAGGGCGGGCAGAAGTCTGCGCTGGATGAGATCCGGGATCTCTACGGATTTGAGACAGGCGCTATTGTAACCATGGCTGAGGTTGTAGAGTATCTGTA
Organism: Clostridiales bacterium; assembly: GCA_021204085.1. Classification (GTDB taxonomy): domain Bacteria; phylum Bacillota; class Clostridia; order Lachnospirales; family Lachnospiraceae; genus Eubacterium_I. Next base: position 53,129 of record JAJPZY010000033.1, read on the forward strand.
TAATCAGCCGAAAAACGGACGGATCGTTATAGATGATACATTAAAAAACGCGATTGACACATATTATGAACAGTACGGCGCAAAATAGAAATTATTCGTATAATATAGCGGAAATAGAGTTTTTTATGTTCATTAACAAGCATAAAAAGAGTATGAGGCTTTTATGCTGGATTCTCTTTGCCATATATATTGCCGTAATGGTTTACTTTCTGTTTTTTTCTGAGCGACTGGGAAGATCCTGGACGGATCGGGCGTATCATTACAACCTGATTCCGCTTCGGGAAATCCGGCGTTTTCTGACTTATCGAGAGCAGGTCGGTTATGCGGCGGTTTTTTTTAATCTGGCGGGGAATGTATTGGTTTTCATGCCGTTTGGTTTTCTGGTGCCGGCCATGTTTCGGAAACTGAGGAGTTTTTTTCGCGTGGTGCTTCTCGGGTTTGAACTGAGTCTGGCTGTGGAGTGTGTTCAGCTCATCACCAAAACCGGAAGCTTCGACGTGGATGATCTTCTTCTGAATACCGTTGGGAGCGCAATCGGTGTGTTGATTTATCTGATCATACAGCATAAAAGGGACGCGGCGGCAGACCGCCGCAGAGAAGAGAGAAAGGGCCTGCAGTGAATGGCTGGCATATTGTATATCTTGCTGCCGGTTTTTGAGAATGCAGAAACGATATGAATGATGTTATATATGAGGTGGATGGATGGCAAGCCGCAGGAGAGAATATTTTCGCAAGACGCGTAAAGTGAGAATGCGTGACCTGAAGCACTCCGTCACGGGATGGCTTGGTATGATATCGGCTCTGCTGTCGGCAGGGCTTTTTGTTGTGTCTGTCTGCTTTTCCTATTATTATAAAGGTGATGCGGACATTTATGTGGGCAGTGTCGGCCTGCTTGCGCTGGTGCTTGCGGCGGGTGCGTTTGTCCTGGGGATCTTGGCGGTTCGGGAGGAAAAAGTCCGGCCGGTTCCGCCCCGGATGAGCCTGGCGCTCGGGATGGTTATGACCGTATTATTGGTTGGATTGTATGCTTATGGCATTTAAAGATTAAGAAAGCGGGGTAAAAAATGGCAGATTTAGCTTGGAACACACCGGATGAGGAGCTTACGGGGGAACGGTATAATCTGATGATTGACCGTATCTCACGAATTGCCGCTGACCGGTTAGTGCCGGAAGAGTATCAGGATTATTTTGAGAAGGGGGCAGCTCTCCTCCTGAAAGCGATTGATATTTACGAGAAAAAGAAGGATGGACGGCTGGCAGAGCGTACGCTTTTAGAGTGTCAGGCAGATCAGGCGGCGCTGTTTGGGCATATTGCGCCGGAGAATTATGAGACCAGCTATGCGAATCCTGCTTATGCAGCCGCGGCGTTCGGAACAGAGGCCGGACAGATTCTGACATTGCTCTGTTCGGAGATGGAAGGCTGTATCGCCTATGCCTTCGAGGGCAGGCAGCAGGAGCTGACGCTGCTTCTGGAGCTTTTTGTTCAGGTATATAATGCGTTTGAGGAAGAGGATCTTGCCGAGGCAAAGGATATAATCTACTGGTTTTTCCATGATTACAGCGAGATCTTTGTGGAGAATTCCATCCATGATATGATCTGTGCGGAGGACAATTTCTTCATTGATATCATTATGAATGCCGATCTCAGTGACCTGCGCTATCTGTACAGCTACGGTCTGCCGGTGAGCGAGAGTGATCTGGCGATTGCGAGGTTCTTAAATACGCTGCCGGAAGCGGAGATCCAGGCGATGGCGGATACTTATACAGAAGGGTACCGCATCGGTTTTGAAAACGTCGGGATTGATCTGTCAAAGAAAAAGACCGCGGAGCTCGACTTCCCGATTGGCTTTGAACGGATGATGCGGGCAGCCATCTGCAACCTGCAAAAACTGGGTCTGGCAGTTACGGTGGCCCGGGAGCCGGTTTCTTCATTTTCTAATAAAGGGTCTTACAAGAGGGGGATTTATTCCACTTCCGTGAACCGGCAGTACGATTTTGACCACAGAGAGGACAAGGCATTCTACTTCGACAAAGCCTTTGTGGAGCGCTATCTGGAAGTGCAGCGCACAGTGTTTGAACAGCACAGGGAGGAGGCGCTGGTATATGCCGGCCCTGCCGTGGTGGAAGTATTTGGCGAGACGCCGTTTTCTCCGGAGAGCAAAGAATCCGCCATTCATTATAGTGAAGAGCAGCAGAAGCTGAATGTCTACTTCGCCTCGGAGCGGAGCACGACGATTTACAAATATATCCCCGGTGAGGAGCGGAGTTTTACGATTATCGCTTATCCGACGCCGGACATCGGCGCACAGTTTGAGGAGATCTTCGCGGAGACCGTAAAAGTCAACACGCTGGATTATAAGAAGTATCAGGCCATTCAGCAGTGCCTGATCGATGTGTTGGACGGAGCCGAGCGGGTGCACATTGTCGGCAGCGGGGACAACCATACTGACCTGACTGTCGCCATTCACCGTCTGGACGATCCGGCGACGCAGACGGCTTTTGAAAATTGTGTGGCGGATGTCAACATTCCGGTGGGAGAGGTCTTTACTTCTCCGGTGCTGACCGGGACCAACGGGGTGCTCCATGTGACAGAGGTGTTTTTAAACGGTCTCCAGTATCAGAATCTAGAAGTCGTATTTAAGGACGGGATGATCGATTCTTATTCCTGCACGAACTTTGATTCGGAGGAGGAGAATCTGAAATACGTAAAGGACAATGTCCTGATGCATCACGATACGCTTCCTATGGGCGAATTTGCCATCGGCACGAATACCACGGCGTACCGCATGGCGCGCGTTTATCAGATTCAGGACAAGATGCCGATCCTGATCGCGGAGAAGACAGGCCCGCATTTTGCCGTGGGCGATACCTGTTATTCCCGTGAGGAGGAGATTGAACGGAAAAATCCGGACGGCAAGTTTATTGTTGCGAAGGAAAATGAGTGCAGCGTCCTCCGGAGTGAAGATCCGGCGAAGGCATATTTTAACTGCCATACCGATATCACCATTCCGTACAATGAGTTGGGCGCGATTACGGCGATTTACGCGGACGGAAGCACCGCGGATATCATTCGTGACGGGCTGTTCCGGGTAGAGGGAGCGAAAGAGCTGAATGAGCCGTTGCTGGTGCTGGAAAAGTGTTAGCATAAAAATAGTCCGGAACAGGTAATGTTATAATTACAAAAAGTTATATAGAAATTCAAGGTGATTGTATGTCTCATAGAATTCAGGAACTATTGAAGCAGTATGTCAATGAACTTAAAAAAATCTATGGTTCACATCTGAAGCAGGTAATCCTCTTCGGTTCTTATGCCCGTGGGGATTTTCGGAAGGATTCAGATATAGATATAATGATTCTGTTGGACTTGTCGGATATGGAGATAAAAAAGTACAGAAATCAGCTTTCTTTTCTTACTTATGATTTTAATATGGACTATGAAGTAGATATTAAACCGATTGCAAAGAGTGACAGTCATTTTAAAAAATGGGTGATTAACTATCCTTTTTATGCCAATATAGATAAGGAGGGAGTGACTTTATATGGAGCAGCGTGAGGACATTGGAACACGTGATGATCTGGTTAAATACAGATTGAAAACAGCAAAGGATGATTTGCGTGCTGCAAGGTTATTATTTGATGCAAATGAATATAAAGCCGCGAACAATCGGGCATATTACGCAATTTTTCGTGCTGTTAATGCAGTGCATGCTATGGATGGGAAAGCATACAGGCGACATGAAGATGCCATAGCAAATTTTAATAAGGAATATGTAAAAGCAGAAATATTTCCGCGCAAAATCGGACGGAAAATTACACAGGCTGAGGAAATCCGGCATGCGAGTGATTACGATGATTTTTATATTGCGACATTGGAAGAAGCGGCTGAGCAAATAGAAACCGCAGAGGAATTGATCGAAATGATTGAATCGTACTGTGTTAACCGGATGGAAGAGGCCGGGAATGATTAGAAGAACTGTATAACAAGGAGGATACATCATGCCGAAAGTAGGAATTGTGATGGGCAGTGATTCAGACATGCCCGTAATGTCAAAAGCAGCAGAGATTTTAGACAAACTGGGAATTGATTATGAGATGCGTATCATTTCCGCACACCGTGAGCCGGATATCTTTTTCGACTATGCGAAGAGCGCGGAGGAGCGCGGATATAAGGTTATCATCGCGGGTGCCGGAAAAGCGGCTCACCTGCCGGGTATGTGCGCGGCGCTGTTTCCGATGCCGGTCATCGGTATTCCGATGAAGACCTCTGATCTGGGCGGAGTCGATTCATTGTATTCGATCGTGCAGATGCCGAGCGGCATTCCGGTAGCTACCGTGGCGATCAACGGCGGTGCAAACGCGGGAATTCTGGCGGCGAAGATTCTGGCTACCGGGGATCCGGAAATCCTGGAGCGCCTGAAAGCCTATTCCGAGGAGTTAAAAGACCAGGTAGTGGCGAAGGATGAGAAGCTGCAGGAGACGGGTTGGAAGAATTACTGATCCGGTAAGCTTTAAATAATCAGAAATAGTACGCGGACTTACGGAAAAGCAGTTTTTATATGCGTATACAACAAAAAGTATTACAAAACTAATCACGAAAAAGTATATCGTGACTAAGCAATATTTATGAATAACACAAACAGAAGGAGACCAAGTATGGATTATAAGACATCGGGCGTCGATATTGAGGCCGGCTACAAATCCGTAGAACTGATGAAGGAACACGTAAAAAAGACCATGCGCCCGGAGGTTCTCGGGGGACTGGGCGGATTTTCCGGCGCGTTTTCTCTGGAAAAAATAAAGGAGATGGAGGAGCCGGTGCTTCTGTCCGGAACGGACGGCTGCGGCACGAAGGTGAAGCTGGCGTTTCTGATGGACAAGCATGATACCATCGGAATCGACGCGGTGGCGATGTGCGTCAATGACATTGCCTGCGCCGGGGGAGAGCCCCTGTTTTTCCTGGATTATATTGCCTGCGGGAAGAATTATCCGGAGAAGATTGCCGAGATTGTGAAGGGTGTGGCCGAGGGCTGCATCCAGTCGGACGCTGCGCTGATCGGCGGCGAGACGGCCGAGCATCCGGGACTGATGCCGGAGGATGAGTATGACCTGGCCGGATTTGCCGTGGGCGTCTGCAATAAAAAGGATTTGATCACGGGAGAGAATCTAAAGGCGGGAGATGTCCTTATCGGTATGGCTTCGACCGGCGTGCACAGCAACGGATTTTCTCTGGTACGGAAGGTCTTTGAGATGACGGCGGAATCTCTGAATACATATTATGATGAGTTAGGGAAGACGCTCGGCGAGGCGCTGATCGCACCGACCCGGATTTATGTAAAAGCGTTGAAGAGCATTAAAAACGCGGGCGTTACGGTGAAGGCCTGCAGCCATATCACCGGCGGCGGATTTTATGAGAACGTGCCCCGCATGCTTGTCGACGGCGTCCGGGCTGTGATTGAGAAGGACAGCTATCCGATTCCGCCGATTTTCACACTGTTGCAGAAGACCGGAGAGATTGAAGAGCAGATGATGTACAACACCTATAATATGGGTATCGGCATGATCGTGGCGGTAGACCCGGCGGATGCGGATGCGGCGATGGCAGCGATTCGCGCGGCGGGTGATACTCCTTATGTGATCGGCCGGATTGAAGCCGGAGAAAAAGGGGTGACATTATGTTGAGAATTGCCGTGATGGTTTCCGGAGGCGGAACGAATCTGCAGGCGATCATCGACAGCATTGCGGATGGCAGAATCACCAACACGGAGATTGTGACGGTGATCAGCAATAATAAATCTGCTTATGCACTGGAGCGTGCGGCTGCGGCCGGTATTCCGGGTCAGTGTATTTCCCCGAAGGATTATGAGACCAGAGAGGCGTTTGACGAGGCGCTGCTTGCGGCGGTGGATGCGGCGAATGTCGACCTCATTGTGCTGGCAGGATTTCTGGTGGTGATTCCGGAAAAAATGATTGCGAAATACCGCAACCGGATTATCAATATTCATCCATCCCTGATTCCGTCGTTTTGCGGAACAGGATATTACGGTCTGAAGGTACACGAGGGCGTTCTTGCCCGCGGAGTGAAAGTCACCGGGGCGACCTGCCACTTTGTGGATGAGGGGACCGACACCGGACCGATTATCTTACAGAAAGCGGTGGAGGTAAAAGAAGGGGATACCCCGAAGGTGCTTCAGCAGCGTGTGATGGAGGAAGCCGAGTGGATTATTATGCCGAAGGCGATCGACCTGATTGCGAACGGGCGCGTGTCGGTCGTTGACGGGTTGGTACATATACGATGAGCAGTGATTGCGAGATAAGCAAGATAGGAAATCTGTGATTTCCGTGATCGCGCTTATACATAGTAGTTCGTAAGAACGAAGCAATCAGCTTTTATCGATGGTGAATAGAGAATCAACAGAAACATTTCAAGGAGGATTTGTGATGAAGGTTTTAATCGTAGGAAGCGGCGGACGTGAGCATGCCATCGCCATGAGCGTGGCAAAGAGCAGCCGTGTGGATGAGATTTACTGTGCGCCGGGCAATGCAGGCATCGGACAGATTGCCGAGTGCGTTCCCATTGGTGCGATGGAGTTTGAAAAGCTGGTGGCCTTTGCAAAGGAAAAAGCCATCGACCTGACGATCATCGGCATGGACGATCCGCTGGTAGGCGGTGTTGTGGATGCTTTTGAGGCGGAAGGGCTTCGTGTCTTCGGCCCGAATAAAGCAGCCGCGATTCTGGAAGGGTCTAAGGCATTTTCCAAGGATCTGATGAAAAAATACAATATTCCCACAGCGGCGTATGAGAACTTTGATAATCCGGAGGATGCGCTTGCATATCTGGAGACTGCGAAGATGCCAATCGTGCTGAAGGCGGACGGTCTGGCGCTTGGCAAGGGCGTGCTGATCTGCAATACACTGAAGGAGGCAAAAGCCGGCGTGCAGGAGATTATGCTGGATAAGAAGTTCGGCTCCGCCGGCAACCAGATGGTCGTCGAGGAGTTTATGACGGGCCGTGAGGTGTCGGTTCTCTCCTATGTGGACGGAAAGACCATCAAGATCATGTCCTCCGCGCAGGATCACAAGCGCGCGAAGGACGGCGATCAGGGACTGAATACCGGCGGTATGGGTACGTTTTCCCCCAGCCCGTTCTATACGAAGGAAGTCGATGATTTCTGTGAAAAATACATCTTCCAGCCAACGGTGGACGCAATGGCAGCAGAGGGACGGCCGTTTAAGGGCATCATTTTCTTCGGTTTGATGCTGACCGAGGACGGGCCGAAGGTACTGGAGTACAACGCCCGTTTCGGCGACCCGGAGGCGCAGGTGGTTCTGCCGCGAATGAAGAATGATATCATTGAAGTGATGGAAGCCTGCATCGACGGTACCCTGGATCAGATTGATCTGCAGTTCGAGGATAACGCGGCGGTTTGCGTGGTGCTTGCCAGCGACGGCTATCCGGTTTCTTATCAGAAAGGCTTTGAAATCAAAGGTCTGGAGAATTTTGCGGATAAAGACGGATATTATTGCTTCCATGCCGGCAGCAAGCTGAATGACGAGGGAAAGATCGTGACCAACGGCGGCCGGGTGCTCGGTGTTACGGCGAAAGGGGCTGATTTAAAAGAGGCCCGCGCCAACGCTTATAAGGCGACAGAGTGGATTGACTTTGAGAATAAATACATGCGCCATGATATCGGAAAGGCGATTGATGAGGCATGAGCGGCCGGCATTATGCGGGGTTTCCGGTGATGCTGCGTGGAATGAGATCGTAAGGTTTTTCGTGGAGTGAATTAGTTATGAAGAGAGCAGTGATCTTTGATATGGACGGAACCCTCTGGGATTCCGTGGATAACATCGTAATTTCATGGAATCAGGCGCTGCCTAAAATCGGCATAAAGGATTTGGTTATCACCAGAGAGCAACTTCTCGGGCTTATGGGCAAGACTATGGACAAGTTTGCCGAGGCATTATTCCCTCAGTACCCACAGAAAAAAGGAATGGAACTGTTTCACGTTCTGGAGCTGGCGGAGAATGAATATCTCCGTCAGCACGGGGCTGTTTTGCTGGGCGACGTGGAGGCAGTTTTTCGCAGGCTGCATGACCAGGGATGCGGCGTCTGCATCGTGAGTAACTGTCAGGCCGGATACATCGAAGCGTTTCTGGCGCATTATCATCTGGATGATCTGGTGGATGATCTGGAGTGTTATGGCAATACCGGGTGCGGAAAGGTGGACAACCTGAAAGCGGTTATCGCTCGTCAGGGACTGGAAAAATACTGGTATCTGGGCGACACGCAGGGAGATTACGACGCCTGCGCGGAGGCAGGGGTGCCTTTTATCTGGGCATCTTACGGGTTTGGAACGGTAGAAGCAAAAGTGCCGCAGGCGGATTCACTGGAGGAGATTCTGCAGATAGTGTAAGAGTATCATCATCTGTAAGGGCTTTTGTCCCCTACATTTGATGATACCAGGGTCAAAATAAGAAAAGAATTCTCTGATTTCTGTGATCAAACTTATGCGCAGCAGGTCATGAATGGAGCGTGCTATGAATTTTGCCACCGACGAATATGTAAAACATAATGGAGATAATCTGTGGGATTTTGAAGTTTTGGATGGTTGTGATTTTATCAATGTAAATCACATACATCCGCTGAAACAGCGTGATATCGCGGCCCTGACGCGTATTCTGAGTTATGATGCGCATATACGGGAAGCGATTGTTTTTGGCAGTTCCGTGAGATTTGACTGCAATTCTGCCAGCGATCTGGACGTGTTGGTTGTTCGTGATGATGATAAAATGAGGATCGATGCTCCGGTGGATGAGATTTGCAGTGAAATGGATGTTGTTTTTGCGTCTCATATGGGAGACAGACTGAGAGATGAGATTGCCCGTACGGGTGTTCCTGTTTACAGGAGGTAACTGATTATGTGCGATATCCGTTATTTTAAATCTGCTTACCATAACTATGAGGTTGCGGAAAAACTGATGCAGTATTATAAGAGCGATAAATTGTATTTAAATGATGTCGCTTATAATCTGCAGCAGTGTATTGAAAAAACATTGAAGGCTTTTTCAGAGTGCAAGGGAATTACTGTTCCGCATCTTTCGAAAACGACTGACTGAAATTCATTAGTGATAAACCGGAGCCGGAAGTTGCTTTTCTTGTTTATCAGGTATGGGGAATGTATAAAAATAAAGTTTCCATGCCTTGACAATTCCGAGATTCTTGTTTATGATGTTTTCGTTGTCAAAGGTTAAGACAAAGAAGAGTACGTATCTGCAGCGGCAGCAGAGAGGATGGCTCAGAGGCTGAAAAGCCGTCCGGCAGGCGGGATGCGGAAGTGACTTTGGAACCGGATCTCTGAAAGCAATCAGTAGGAGATTCCGTCTCATCCCCGTTAACGGATGAAAGAGATTTCGATATCTTTCCGGAAAAAGGTAAAGCAGTTCACAGCTGTTGCCCGGGCGTTGAAATACGATTGCAAGGATTATTTTATGACAGGATATCGAAAAACGAAGGTGGTACCGCGAACAGTTTCGCCCTTCACATGCGTAAGCATGTGGAGGGTTTTTTTGTATCATAGGAAAGACCTTGCTTTTGTAAATTGTTAAAGTGCGTGATTTCCTATGATATAAAAACACTCCGTGAGGATGCGCAGCTCGCGGATAGGAAGTTTTTGCTGCGCAACCGCTCGCGCGCGAAGTGTCGCAGGGCGACACTTTATTTTTTTACATCGAAGATGAAAAGGAGACGATTATGAAAGAATTAGCCAAGACCTACGATCCGAAAGGGATTGAAGACCGACTCTATAAAAAATGGGAGGACAACGGTTATTTCCACGCAAAAGTGGATCCCGATAAAAAGCCGTTTACCATCGTGATGCCGCCGCCGAATATCACCGGGCAGCTGCACATGGGGCACGCGCTGGACAATACGCTGCAGGATATCCTGATCCGGTATAAGAGAATGCAGGGATATTCCGCACTGTGGCAGCCCGGAACAGACCATGCGGCGATCGCCACGGAAGTGAAGGTGATCGCCAGCCTGAAGGAAAAGGGAATCGACAAGGCGGATCTGACGCGGGAAGAGTTTTTAAAGTATGCCTGGGAGTGGAAGGATGAGTACGGCGGACGGATTGTGCGCCAGTTAAAGAAGATGGGTTCTTCGGCCGACTGGGAGCGCGAGCGGTTTACAATGGATGAGGGCTGCTCCGATGCGGTAAAGGAGACGTTTGTCCGCCTGTTTGATAAGGGATATATTTACAAGGGTTCCCGCATCATCAACTGGTGCCCGGTCTGCAAGACGTCCATCTCCGATGCGGAGGTGGAGCATGTGGAGCAGGCGGGCCATTTCTGGCACATCAAATACCCGATCATCGGAGAGGAAGGCCGCTATGTGGAGATTGCCACCACCCGTCCGGAGACGATGCTCGGCGATACCGCTGTAGCCGTCAACCCGGAGGATGAGCGGTATCAGGATATCATCGGTAAGATGCTTCTGCTTCCGATTGTGAACCGGGAGATTCCGGTCATCGCCGACCCTTATGTGGACAAGGAGTTCGGAACCGGCTGCGTGAAAATCACACCGGCGCACGATCCGAACGATTTTGAGGTAGGCAAGCGTCACAATCTGGAAGAGATCAATATCTTAAATGACGACGCGACGATTAACGCGAACGGTGGCATCTATGAGGGCATGGACCGCTACGAAGCCCGCAAGGCAATCGTGGAAAAGCTGGATGAGATGGGACTTCTTGTGAAAGTCGTGGACCATGTTCACAATGTCGGAACCCATGACCGATGCAAGACCACGGTGGAGCCCATGATCAAGCCGCAGTGGTTTGTGAAAATGGACGAGATGGCGAAGCCGGCCATCGAGGCAATCAAATCCGGCAGATTAAAGTTTGTGCCGGAAAATTATGGAAAAACTTACCTGCACTGGCTGGAGAATATTCGCGACTGGTGTATTTCCCGCCAGCTTTGGTGGGGACACCGGATCCCCGCGTGGTACTGCGAGGATTGCGGCGAGATGATTGTTGCGCGGGAAACGCCCTGCAAATGCCCGAAGTGCGGCGGCACACACCTGAAGCAGGATGAGGATACGCTTGATACCTGGTTTTCCTCTGCGCTGTGGCCGTTTTCCACACTCGGCTGGCCGAAGGAGACAGAGGAGCTGAAGTATTTTTACCCTACGGACGTGCTGGTAACCGGGTATGATATCATTTTCTTCTGGGTTATCCGCATGGTATTTTCTGCACTGGAGCAGACCGGGACAGAGCCGTTCCACACCGTGCTGATTCACGGCCTGGTCCGCGATTCGCAGGGAAGAAAAATGAGCAAATCCCTGGGCAACGGTATCGATCCGCTGGAGGTGGTTGACAAGTACGGCGCGGATGCCCTGCGTCTGACACTGGTGACCGGAAACGCGCCGGGCAACGACATGCGTTTCTACTGGGAGCGCGTGGAGTCCAGCCGGAATTTTGCCAACAAAGTTTGGAATGCTTCCCGTTTCATCATGATGAATCTGGGCGATGATCAGCCTACGCAGCCGTCCGCGGATGAATTGTTCCCGGAGGACAAGTGGATTTTGTCCAAAGTCAATACGCTGGCAAAAGATGTGACAGAGAACATGGATAAGTTTGAACTCGGCATTGCGGTTCAGAAGGTATTCGATTTCATCTGGGAGGAGTTCTGCGACTGGTATATTGAGATCTGCAAGCGGCGCCTGAATCAGAAAAAAGAGAACCCGGCGGCTGCCAACAGCGCGCTGTGGACCTTAAAGACCGTGCTGACGAATGCGCTGAAACTGCTGCACCCGTTTATGCCGTTTATCTCGGAGGAGATTTACTGCACGCTTTGCCCGGAGGAGGAGACCATCATGCTGGCTTCCTGGCCGGAGTACGACGAGGCGCTGTGCTTTACGCAGGAGGAGGAAGACATTGAGGCTGTAAAGACTCTGGTCAGAGGCATTCGGAATGTCCGCTCTGAGATGAATGTTCCGCCCAGCCGTAAGGCAAGCTATCATGTGGTATCTCAGGATGAGAAGGTTCGCGAGCGCTTTGAAGCATTGAAAGGCGTTTACCGCGGGCTGATCAGCGCTACGGAAATCAGCGTTCAGGAGGATAAAGCAGGTATCGCGGAGGATGCGGTATCCGTCGTCATCCCCAACGCGGTTGTTTATATCCCGATGGAGGAACTGGTGGATCTGGAAAAAGAGCGGGAGCGCCTTCTGAAGGAAAAAGACCGGCTTACAAAAGAGCTTGCGCGTTCCAACGGCATGCTGAAGAATGAGAAGTTTCTGAGCAAAGCGCCCGCCGCAAAGGTGGAAGCGGAGAAGGCGAAGCTGGAAAAGTATATGGCGATGATGGAAGACGTCGAGGCGCGGCTGAAGAGCCTGAACTAAAAAATGTAACCTGTGAATCGTAACGTAAACTGAGGCACAGTATATGAATGATACCATGCGCGAGGCCGTGGATTTCCTCTACGACCTCCCGAAATTTACAACAAAGAACAGTCTGGACCATACCCGGAAGCTCATGGAGCTTCTGGGCAGTCCCTGTTTCAACCGAAAAGTAATCCATGTGGCAGGCAGCAACGGAAAAGGAAGCGTCTGCTCCTATCTTTATCACATGCTTCTCGCCGCGGGAAAATCCGCGGCGTTGTTTACCTCCCCGCATCTGGTAGATATCCGGGAACGGTTTCAGGTCAATGGCAACCTGGTCAGCGAGGAGGAGTTTTTGGCGGCTTATGATAGGGTGCGTGCGGCGTCTGAGGAGCTTGTCAGAAATAATCTGAATCACCCTACCTTTTTCGAGTTTATTTTTGCCATGGGTATGGTAATCTTTGAAAAAGCGCAGACAGAGTACATTGTGTTGGAGACAGGGCTGGGCGGACGCCTGGACGCAACGAACAGTTATCCGCACCCGATCCTTACGGTAATCACATCGATCAGTCTGGAACACATGGAAATCCTCGGCGATTCAATTGAGAAAATTGCTGCGGAAAAAGCGGGGATTTTAAAACCGGGCGTGCCGGTCGTTTACCTTGATGCCGAGGAGGAGACCGCAAGGGTGATTCGGACCCGCGCACAGGAAACTGGCTGCCCGCAGATTGCTGTTTTCAAAAAAATGTTTCAAAATTATGAAATTAAAGAAAACAGTATTGAATTTTTGCTTTCAACTGCTTATGATTGTTCTAATTGGAACGTGCCGGGACATGCCGTTTATCAGGTAGAGAACGCCAGTCTTGCTATCACGGCCATGCATGTGCTCGAGGTTGCGGATAATGCGACACTGCAAAGAGGCCTTCAGATGACGGAGTGGCCGGGACGGATGCAGGAAGTGCTGCCGGAGATTTACTTTGACGGCGCCCATAACCCCTCGGGAATTGAGGCATTCGTGACATCCGTGAGGCTGCTTACAAAAGGAGACATTTATCCGCCGCTGCTCCTGTTTTCCATGGTAAAGGAAAAGGATCTGCATGCCGCGGCCGGGCTCCTGGCAGCAGGCGTCAATTGGGAGTCCATAGCTGTCACTACGGTAGCCGGAGAGCGGGGAGTTCCCGCAGAAACCCTTTGCTGCCTCTTTTTTGCAGACGGCGCGGAGGCCGCCTGCCCGGTGGAGAGTATCGATGATGCCCGGGAGGCCTTCCGGGTGATGCAAAACCGGAAAAAGCCGGGGCAGAAGCTGTTCTGCACGGGGTCATTATATTTTATCGGAAACCTGTTAGAAACGTTAATACAAGAATAAATATAAATTTTTTGTTGTTTTACATGGGTTAGTCAATTACGTTGGGGCAAGATGTATCTGATTAATTAGGAAGGAAACACCATGATCAATTTTGAAGAAGAATTAAAGAAGTTTCAGCCCAGTATGGAGATCGACGATGCGGAGGACGAGATTTACAACCGCGATCTGACGGATATGATGGACATTCTGCAGGAGATGCTGCGTGAGGCCGGAAATAATTTCTGAGATTTGTTTGGAGGGGACACCATGAAATGTTATTATTGCGGTGCGTCTCTGGACTATACTGATGTTTGTCCGGAATGTGACGCAAATGTCCATATATGGAAAAAAGTAAGCCGTCTGTCCAACCATTTTTATAATGAGGGTCTGGCGAAAGCCCAGGTGCGGGATTTAAGCGGCGCGATCGAATCCCTTCAGATGAGTCTGCGCTGCAACAAGTTTCATTTAGAAGCGAGAAATCTGCTGGGGTTGATATATTATGAAATGGGAGAGACGGTGAATGCGCTGAGCGAGTGGGTAATCAGCAAAAGCCTGACACCGGATGAGAATCCCGCAGCTGATTATATTTCCGCTGTTCAGAAGAGTAAATCTGAGCTGGAAAAGACGAATCAGACCATTAAAAAGTTTAATCAGTCCCTGACTTACTGCAGAGACGGCAATTATGATCTGGCGGTCATTCAGCTGAAAAAAGTGGTTGATTTAAATCCGCGCATGGTTAAGGCCCATCAGCTTCTTGCGCTTTTATATATGCGCGAGGAGCGGTATGATCTGGCGATGCGTGCGCTGCGGCATGCCGAAAAAATTGACGCAAAAAATACCTCAACCATGCATTACGTGCGGGAGTGCAAAGAGCATCTGAAGGCAAACGGAAAGCTGAAGCACTCCAAAGAAGAGGAGGAGACCGTTACTTACCAGAGCGGAAATGATATCATTATCCGCCCCGCGAAATTTACCGATCACTCAGCAGTGCGGACAGTCGTCAGTCTGCTGATGGGAGCGGCGATCGGTATAGCTGTGGGATGGTTTCTGATCGTACCCGAAGTGCGGCAGCAGGCGAACGCGGATGCTTCTGCTCAGGTTGTGGAGGCCAATCAGACGATTTCGGCTAAAGAGCAGACAATCTCAAGCCTGGAGGATGAGATTGATTCACTGAATGAACAGCTTTCCACCTCCGAGTCCGCGACGGATACCGCCGAAGAGCAGGTGACCAATTACACGCAGCTGATGAGTGCATATGCGTCGTATGCAGAGGAGGATTTCACGACTGCCTCGGAGCTTTTGACAGATGTCGATACAGAGCTGCTGGATGAGAACGGAAAGAGTCTTTATGATACCATGCTCTCCGCAATGGAGGAAGTAACCAAAGCAGCGGCGTGGAAAGAAGGATTGAATCTGTATCAGGCGCAGGATTACGATGCCGCGATAGAGAAATTCCTGATCGCAGCTGAAAATGACCCCGGATACGAAAATGGCGAGGTCGCCTTCTATCTGGCATTTGCTTACAATTACACCGGGGATTATGAAAATGCGCTGAAGTGGTTTAATCTTACTCTGGAAAACACCAGTGACAGCGATATGCTGAGCACGTCCACCAGCATGTCGGAGGATCTGGTTGCGCGGGGATACGAGGCTGCGGAGTAAGAGGCTGTTTTAACCGGAACCGAAACAAGAAACATCAGAATCAAATAGTAAGAGATACGAAAGACGTCATTTCCAAAGAGGAAAAGGCGTCTTTCGTGTCATTAACAAAGAAAAGCAGGGAGGTTATTATGGAGTGTGAGTACAAAATCAATGGCATGGAACTTTGCATTGTCCTGCCGCGGGAACTGGACCATCATGTGGCCGACGGTATCCGGCAGGAGGCGGATCTGCTGGTAGATACCTATCATATCCGACGTGTTGTCTTTGATTTCTGCAAAACGGAGTTTATGGACAGCTCGGGGATTGGAGTAATCCTGGGGCGTTACCGAAGCATGAAGTTTTCCGGAGGGCAGATTCGGGCGATTCATGTGGCGCCGCGGCCGGAGCAGATCCTGAAAATGTCCGGATTAGAGTCTATCATTCAGGAATAAGAAAGGAATCAAGTTATGGAACAGGAACTGTGTATGGGAGATGAAAGAAAACCGGGAAGAACACTTGTGAACGAGATGCAGATTGTCTTTGAATCAAAGCCTGAAAACGAAGCGTTTGCGAGAACCGCGGTGGCCGCGTTTGTTGCGCCGTTAAATCCCACGATGGACGAGTTGGCGGATATTAAGACCGCCGTTTCGGAGGCAGTGACCAACTGCGTCATTCATGGATATGAGATGGGACCGGGCAAAATTTTTTTAGACGCCGCCCTCTGGGACCGGGATCTTGTGGTGGCAATTACCGATGAGGGAAGAGGGATTGCAGACATTTCAAAAGCAAGAGAACCAATGTTTACCACAAAGCCGGAACTGGAACGTTCCGGAATGGGGTTCTCGTTTATGGAGGCTTTTATGGATGCGCTGGAAGTGGAATCCTCGCCCGGACGCGGTACCCGGGTCGTCATGCAGAAGGAGATCCGGTGAAATATATGAAAACGGCGTCGGATGTTTGGATAATGGAAAGCAGGGAGGATAAAGAAAAAAAGTACATAAACAGACAAATAGCCGATTGTCGGTGTGAGCAGGCAGAAGAGTGTGCAGATTCCGGGCAGAAAAATAAAACAGGAAGTTGTGTGATTGAGAAAAATGGGGAACAGAGAAGTAGCGGAGGAGAACAGAATGAAGAGGAAGCGCTGCGCGAGATCAGGGACGAAATCCGCCGGGCACATGAGGGAGAGCAGGAGGCCCGTGACACGCTGGTACATAAAAATATCGGCCTGATCCGGAGCATCGTGCGGCGGTTTTCCAATCGGGGATATGACCCGGAGGATCTTTTTCAGGTAGGAGCCATCGGCCTGATCAAAGCCATCGATCATTTTGATCTGAGCTATGATGTTCGCTTTTCCACCTATGCGGTGCCTCTGATTACCGGAGAAATCCGCCGTTTTCTCAGGGATGACGGGATGCTGAAGGTGAGCCGGAGTCTAAAGCAGCAGGCATCGGTCATAAACCGTGCGGCGCAGGAGTGGAGAGACACGCATGACCGGGAGGCGACACTGGAACAGCTGTCTGAGATGACGGGTATAACCGCAGAAGATATTATTCTCGCCTCCGGTGCAAACGCGGAGGTGGATTCGCTTTTCCGGCCTCTGCCGGGTACTGCCGGCCGCGAGATGACGCTGCAGGAGCAGATCGGCGATGAAAAAAATGAGATAGAGATGCAGATCAATCATGTTTTCCTGGAACAGGCGCTGGCCGGGCTGGCAAAGGAGGAACGGCAGCTGATTAGCCTGCGGTATTTTCAGGGGAAGACGCAGACAGAGACAGCAAAGGTGCTCGGGATGACACAGGTGCAGGTGTCAAGAAAAGAAAAGCGTCTGCTGATAAAAATTCGGTCGCTGGTGTGAGCGGGGCTGGCGTTGGATCATCAAGTGGATATACAGCATCCCAAATGTTTTGCTCAAAGGTTTTAATGTTTGAATTATTTTTTATATAATACATGGAAGGAATCAAAAATAAAATAATGATTTCAGGCATAAATCTTCCTCAAGTCAGCATACTAACAGCAGAAAATTCATTCAGAACATGGATTGTAATTTCAAAGGAGAGTGTGATATGTGTTTTAAAATGTGTAAAAAATGCTGTGAAACGTTGTTTGTTGCGGCTCTGGTTGGCGGAATCGTCTATTATCTGAAAAGCAAGAACTCCGATGGCGAGGAGATGGGATGCGTGATTGCGGACTGCCTGAAACAGAAAAAGGACAGATTCGTGGGCGCTTGCGGATGCATGAAGGATGAAGCCAAAGATATGGCGTCCGAGGCGAAGCATGCGGCAGGCGCGTCAGCGGAGGAAGTCAGAGAGGGTTTAAAAAACAGCGCCGGGGAGATCAGAGACGGATTTCGGCATGCGGCGGAAGAGATGAAAGAGGGGATTCGAAATACTACGGATGACGTGAAAGAAGGATTCCGCGCCGCGGGAGAAACCGTGAAAACCGGGATGAAGGATACCGGTGAGGTGATGCGCGACGCGGCAGGCAGCATTCGCAGAGATATGGGAGAAATGAAGCATACGGCGGATTCCATGTTTGAGAGCGGAGAGCACGCATGAGCGGAGCCGGTCAGACCCTGTATTTAAAAATTGATCAGAACAGTATTGTCCGGGAGCGCGCGGTCCGCTTGGAGGACATTGCCAAAGCAGAGTGCACAGAGATTAGCATTTTGAGAAAAGTGAAGCAGATGGAAATCTATCGTTTCGCGGATGGAAAAGTTTGTGTCGTTTCAGTCCTGGAGGTGATTGAGAAAATCCACGGGCTGTATCCTTCTCTGGAGATTGTCAATCTCGGAGCGCCGGACTTTGTAGTGCGTTATGAGCCGAATCCGGAAAAACCGGCTGCGCAGGCTGCAAAGACGGCGCTTCTTTGTATCGTGCTGTTTTTCGGCGCAGCGTTTACAATCATGACGTTTATACAGGATGTCGCTGTCGGGGATGTGTTTGATCGTTTCTATAAACAGGTGATGGGCAGTTCCCCGACAGGGCTTACCTCACTGGAAGTCAGCTTTTGTATCGGTCTCGCAGCGGGCATTATGATTTTTTATAATCACGTGGGTCGAAAAAAACTCACAGACGATCCGACGCCGATCCAGGTGGAAATGCGCAAGTATGAGCAGGATGTGGATAATACTTATATAGAGGCCAGCAGCCGGAAAGGGAAGAATATCGATGTGGATAACTGAAGGAATTCTGGCCGCGGTGGGACTGATCAGCGGTTTTTCCGTTGCGGCCGGAACCTTTGCACTGATCGCAAGCCTGGGATTGATTCCGCGGATGGCGGGGAAAACTAGCGTCGCCGCACGAATCATTGCCTTTGAGAATGCGGTGATTTTCGGCGGAATTTTCGGCGCGGTGATACAGATCTGCGACGGAATTTGGCTTCGGGTTGGCGCCTGGTTCCTGGTACTATATGGTATCTGTGCAGGGATATTTGCCGGGTGCCTGTCCGTGGCGCTGGCGGAGGTGCTGCATGTGTTCCCGATTCTGTTCCGGAGGACGAAGCTGAAGACGGGACTGAATTTGCTGGTCTTTGTGTTTGCGGTCGGGAAAGCCGTCGGGGCGTTCTACTACTTTGCGGTGCTGTTTCGATAGATGTCTCAGCTAAAAGCGCCCCTACAAAGTTGCCTGAAAATATATAAACAACATCTTTCTCATCCTGACCCGACGTATATGAAGCAATATATAATTAGATTCTCAGTTAAGTATGTACATTCGGGATGTAAAATATAGTATGAAAAGAGAAAGGACAGTCATAAAAATATGATAGAAAATAAAAAGGTCGAGAAGAATAAATCAGACAGGGAACAGTCAGATTTCAAGAACATGCCCGAGGAGGAACTGGTTTCTGAAGTTCTTGACCGGGAGAATGCCAATTCCGGCGTGGAGAAGCAGGAGCGTGAAGATGCCTATAATGCTTATGTGAAGCAGGTGACGCCGACCTACAGCACGCCGCTTCATATGCTGAAAGCATTTGTGGTGGGCGGCGGGATCTGCCTGGTCGGACAGATGATCACAAACTTTTTCATGAATAGCCGCGGAATGGATCAGATGACGGCCGGAAAATGGACGAGTCTGATTCTGGTACTGGCGAGTGCCATCCTGACGGGACTGAATATCTATCCTTCTCTGGCTCAGTTTGCCGGCGCAGGCGTTCTGGTGCCGATCACCGGTTTTGCTAACGGAATTGCGTCTGCCGCAATGGAATATAAGAAAGAGGGTCAGGTTTTCGGCCTCGGCGCACAGATTTTTTCCATCGGCGGCCCGGTGATTTTATACGGCATTTTTACCAGCTGGGTGTTGGGCGTGATCTATTGGATCCTAAAGCTGGTTGGCATGGTGTGAATGGATTATTTGAAACCTGCTTTTTAGTAAGGTTTTAAAGAGAAATTGGCAATAGCATCTCCCTGCAGAACCGCTTTCCGGTCTCTGTTTTAAAAATATTCCCGAGGGCGTGTTCCACGGCGCTCCGCGGAGAATTGTCCTCAAAAAGGTTGACGAGGAAGTCCGCTTCAACCAGAATCTGATAATCCGCGCCGTCAATGTCTGAGTAAGTATGGTGATGCCCGACCAGGTAGCAGACACGCGCGATGACTTCCTCCGGAAATCCCAGACGCGCCAGCATTTTTTCTGCGATTGGCGGACCTTCGAGTTCCTGATAAGGTCCGGCGCAGGAACCATACTTCTCTTCGCTGATGTGGATGCCGATGTCGTGGACGACGGCAGCGGCTTCCAGGATAAACAGTGTGTGCGCATCCAATCCCTCAAGTACGCCGATCGTTCTGGAAAAATCATGAACCTTTATAAAATGCTGAATCCGTGCGGCGTCTCCCGCACCATATCTTATCATTTCTGCGATTAATTTCTCAATCATCAGTAACTCCTTTCCATATGGCTGCTGTTGCAGTTTAAGTATACAAAAGGGTCTATTAAATTTCAATGAATAAATGAGAGTAATATTTCTGCATATTTCGCCTTCAAGAGATAAAAAACCGCTGTCCGGGGATCGAACAGCGGCAAATTTTTTCTTTAAGTTATACACTATAAGAGGAATAAACAAAATATATGATACCCCTCTTTTCTTGATTATATTATAGCTTTTGAGGGTGTTTGTCAACTGCGTTTTCGGATTTTGTTGGATAGAATCCTGCATTTTTGCTGCTGATTCATAGTGAAAATTCATCCAATCGTAGTCAGAATCTCAGTCAGTCTGACATAACACCAAAAACACTTACGAATCAGGAGGGAACAAAAAATGGGACGCCGAGGGGAAAACATTCATAAACGTCAGGATGGGCGATGGGAAGCAAGAGTTCTTTATGCGCATACATCCACAGGAAAGGGACAATATCGGTATTTATACGGGAAAACCTATGCGGAAGCAAAGGAAAAGCGAAACACGCTGCTTGCGGAACTGGTTATGCCGGCATCTTGCTCTTTATCCAGTTCAGAACCGGGTACTGCCGAAAGAAATGTTCAATTCCGCATTCTCTTGGAGGAATGGCTGGAATCAATCAGGGATTCTGTGAAGGAATCTTCTTTTGTCAATTATTCATATCTCGTCAAAAAATATATCGAACCGGATCTTGGTGACTACGAATTTTCAGAGATAACAACAGAGATTGCGGATTCTTTTCTGAAGAAGAAGCTGGAGTCCGGACGGAGAGACGGGAAGGGCGGGTTATCGCCCAAAACCGTGGCAGATATTCGCTCTGCACTTTTACAGGCAGTGGATTATGCCAGAAACAAAGATTATCTCTGTAATATCAAAGGAAAGGTTTTTAACCCGAAAACACCGAAACGGCCGATTCGGGTACTTTCTCATATCGAACAGAAAAAACTTGAAACAGCGGTGTATAAGTCTGAGGATGCGGAACACCTGGGCATCCTGGTTGCCATGTATTGCGGCCTGCGCATCGGGGAAGTTTGTGCATTACAATGGGGTGATCTGAATCTTGAGGACTGTACGATGTTTGTCTCTAAAACCGTCATGCGCATCCAGAACCTTTCAGAAGAGACAGAGGCAAAAACAAAAGTTGTTATTACTCCTCCGAAAACTGATGCCGCGATCCGTACGGTTCCGATGCCTGCATTCCTTTGCAGATATCTGATGGAAAATAAAAAGGAGGCGGATGTCTACATACTCACAGGTACCACAGATTTTATGGAGCCCCGATGTTGCCTCGGCAGGTATAAACGCTACCTGGAAGATGCCGGGATCGGTTCACTGACATTCCATACCTTGCGTCATACATTTGCAACCCGCTGTGTGGAAAAAGGGATGGATGTGAAATCACTTAGTGAGATTCTCGGACATTCAGACGTAAGGACCACTTTACAGCGGTATGTCCACCCGTCGATGGAACTGAAAAAAGCACAGATCAATCTACTCGAAGATTTTTCTATTCGGGGTCAAAATCATAGTCATGAGGAAAGAATTTCCTTGTAACACAAGTGTTTTTTATCTTAAATCCTTCAAGTGTATAACTTAAAGAATGGGGTTGTGGGAAGAATAAAAAAAGGATCATGAAGGCTGATGCAAAGAACAGAACTCTTTTGTCGCAGTCTTTTTTCGCTTGAGAGTCTGGAAGGGTACGGATTTTCTATTGGTACGTTGAAACTCCCGTTTGAAACAGAGCAGGGAGTTTCTCCGGGTCGACATGACCGGTTTTTCCTGCAGCCTGCCTTGACACAGGAGCGTATGTATGGATTTCGCAAAAGCACATTATGGAATTGCATTGGTCCTGGATGAACAGGAGATCGGAATTCTTGCAGAGAATTACGCGGACAAAAACGGGGAAGAGCCGGATGAGGTGTTGGAAAACATCATGTTCGGCGACCCGCTGAATCCGAGCCGTCAGAAAGATGAGCCGTCGATCGAAATAAAAGAAATCCTGAATGACAACTCCTACGGTGGCATCGAGTTCTATAACTGGGAAAAGAACGAGGGATCTGAGGAAAAGGAAGGGTGCTGGGCGATGTTTGCAGACCGGCAGCTTCCGGGTCAGAACATATTTGCACAACCGCCATATCGGGACATGGGCTGCCTGATTACTGAGTTCAAAAACAAGCTTTGCAGGTACCTGCCGGATGATTTTGATTATCAATCGCATATTGGATTCCTGGTTTACTGCGCGATATCGTGACTGCTCACAGCGTCAAAAACAAATGGATTTTTGAGGAAGGGTAAATGGAACAGAGAAATCCTGAGAATCAACAATTCGTCATGAGTGATTTCACTGGTCAGCGTTTTGGAATGCTGACTGCTTTGGAGCCGCTAAAAGAGCGCGACCAGGGCCGTGTTATCTGGAGGTGCCGCTGCGACTGTGGAAATACAGTATTGCGCTACAGTTCCCAGCTCCGGGCCGGGGTAAAGACAAACTGCGGGTGCGTTCCCGTGATGAAGATCAGAGAGGATTTGAGCGGCCAGCGCTTCGGCAGCCTGACGGTCATTCGGCCGACGGAAAAGCGTTCCCACAACCGTATTGTCTGGGAGTGCTGTTGTGACTGCGGGGAGACTGTTCTTGTAGAGACACAGTATCTGAAAGACGGGAGCACGAAATACTGTAAAAAGTGCCAGAAGGAACGCCGGCCGAAGCGTGATATTACCGGCCAGCGGTTTGGCATGTTAACCGCCCTCTACTCGACGGAGAAGCGCGACCGTAGTCAGTCAGTAATCTGGCATTGCCGCTGCGACTGTGGAAACGAAGCAGATTATTCCTGCGGCGACCTTCAGCGAGGGAATTATCTCAGCTGCGGCTGCCTGAAACGCGCAGCAGCGGAAAAGCTAAAAGATCAGACAACGCATGTTGCCGGAACAACGGTAGAGCTGATCCGGAGTAAAAAGATTCGCACCGACAGCACAACCGGAGTGACCGGTGTGAATATGTATCGTGGGAAGTATAAGGCCAAGATACATTTTCAGAAGAAAACTTACTGTCTGGGAACTTATCAGACGTTGGAAGAGGCAGCATCCGTACGGAAAGAAGCGGAGGAATGCCTGTTTGGGGAGTTTCTGGGGTTTTACGAGAAGTGGAAGGAAAGGGCGGGCGCCAATCCTGAGTGGGCAGCAGAAAATCCGATCTCATTTGTGGTCAACCGGGATGAGACGGGATATTTTCATGTTAGCATGTCACCTTTTCTGGCCTGAGACCCCCCGGAAGTAACGATTGCCTGCGGCTCGTTTTTGCCGGGGCAAATAGTAAGGAGAATACATACCAATGAATGAATGGCTTGAATATACAGATAACAATCAATATGTCATCCGCTTGGATCAGTTAGTGAAGTTATTGCTGCGAAATATCTGGATCATTATCTTATGCACCATACTGCTCGGAGGGGCGTGTTATACCTATTCGGCTTTTTGTATTACACCTCTATACCGATCTTCCATCAAGATGTATGTGAACAATACGACAAACACAAATGATACGACCAGTATCAGCAGTTCAGATATTACGGCTTCCCAATACCTGGTTGAGACCTACGCGGTCGTGCTTTCCAGCAAGCCGACACTTGAAGGAGTGATCGAACAGACTGGCGTGGACTATACATATGAAGAACTCAGTGACATGATCTCAACAACCGCGATCAATGAAACAGAGGTATTCTGCGTGACCGTGACAAGTCCCGACCCGGTCGAGGCCGCGGAGATTGCAAACGCGATTGCGGAGGTTGCTCCTGATGAGATCGGAGAGATTGTATCCGGCAGTTCCGTAAAGGTGGTCGAGTACGCCAGTGTGGCGACAAGTAAAAGTTCTCCGAATAATACGAAAAACGCACTCATTGGCGCGTTGATCGGATTCATCCTCAGTTGTGTTGGCATCATGATCTCTTCCCTGCTTCGGAACGGTATGAGTGTGGAAGAGAAGATCCGAAAAGATTTTAAGGATGCAGCGGTCCTGTCCGTCATCCCCCTCATGGGAAAGAAAAGCAAGGGAAAGCACAAAAAGGGAAAAGAGCTGAACGAAAGGGCAGACCTCTGCGACCGTCTGAACTTTGCGTCCTCAGAGGCTTATAAGCTCCTTCGGGAGAACATTTCGTTTTGCCTTTCCGATGTTTCTTCGTGCAGGCTCATAGGCGTCACGTCCTCTGCGCGGGCAGAAGGGAAATCCACAACATCCATTAACCTGGCGTATACGCTTGCACTGACGAAAAAGAGAGTTTGTCTGATCGACTGTGATTTTCGCCTTCCGTCTATCGCAAAAACGCTGGCCGTCAGCCGGAAACCGGGCATGACTAATCTGTTGGCTGCTCCGTCAGCGGTGGCAAACGTATTGCAGAAATATGAGACGGACGCAGGCTCCTTTTATGTGATTTCAGCGGGCGATATTCCGCCCAACCCCTCCGAACTGCTGGGGTCAAAGCGAATGCAAAGCACGCTGGAAGTACTGGAAAAATATTTTGATTACATCGTACTTGACCTCCCGCCGGTCGGCGTTGTCTCAGACGCGCTGACTGTTTCGAAAATGGTGGATGGGATGCTCTTTGTGGTACGCGAAGATTTTTATGATCGAAGAGTCCTGCGGGAATCCATGCGTATGCTTGAGGGCGTCGATACTAAGCTTCTCGGGATGGTTGTTACCCGGTCGACTACGCAGGAAAAAGAATATAAGCGCTACGGGGACAAATACGGATATCAGTATGGATATAGTTATGGCTATGGATCAGCTGATAATAAGCACTCATATAAGGAAGAGAAAGAAAGTGAGGCATAAAATTTTTTCGTTATGATTGATTTTCACTCACACATTTTGCCGGGGATCGATGACGGCAGCTCATCCATGGCGGAGAGCCTGCAGATGCTGCGCATATCCCGGCAAAAGGGCGTAGAAAAAATGGTCGCCACGCCGCATTTTTATGCGGCAAAAGAATCCCCGGAGGAGTTCTTAAAAAGGCGGGATACGTCGTGGCGTCTTCTGTCCAGTTTACATAAGGCAGATATGCCGGATGTCTATGTCGGCGCGGAGGTTTATTACTATACCGGGATTTCCCGGACCGACGATATCCAAAAGTTATGTATCGGCGGTACGAATGTCCTCCTGTTGGAGATGCCGTTTCACCGATGGCCAGAGCGGATGATTCAGGAAGTTATTTCTCTCGCGCAGGGTGGAGACCTAACGGTTCTTCTGGCTCATATCGATCGGTATCTGGATTCACAGAAGCCGGATATATGGAAGCTTCTGGCTGCAAACGGCGTGCTCTTTCAGGTGAATGCATCCTTTTTCCTGGATGGGTGGAAATCCAAGCGGAAAGCGTTCCGGATGCTGCGCGAGGGGAAAATAGCGGTGCTGGGGTCGGATTGCCACAATATGAAGGATCGGAAGCCGAACCTGGATTTGGCGTGTGCAGTGATCCGGGATAAGTTTGGGGAAAAGGCTGTCCTTGATATTACACAGAGGTCAGAACGGTTGCTAGAGATAAACGATGCTCTGTCACGCCGGGATGCGTAAAGATTCTTAGACAGACATATCAGAACACAAGGATTCGTGTAAGAAAAAGAGAGATACGGTAGATGTATAAGAAAAATACATATAGGGATACGCTGATTAAATGACCTTTAGGCCAGAAAAATCGGCTTCCAAGACAAAAAAACTTTAATTTTTACGCTTAAAAGGCACGAAATCGACCATCAGGGGGGTGATTATTACCAGGTTTAGAGGCTACTATCACCTATTTTACTGAAAAAGGGCGCAGTTACCCCACAAGTGGCATCGGCACTCGTGGGAGTATGAAAAAAAGTCTGTAAAAGTTTAAATGTTAGGTCTTCTATGATAAA
>JAJPZY010000088.1 GCA_021204085.1 Clostridiales bacterium
AACCGCCCGTGTCCGTCCGTGTGACCGAAAAGGATACGGGGTTTTCCTTTCCCCATTCAGGATCTGCTTCCGCTTTTTCCTTCCATTTTCCATAAAACTCCAGGAATTCGCCGAACAGACACCCTTCCGCTTCCTTCCGGGCAGCGGCTGCCTCTGCTAACGTAGGATAAGTTCCAAGGCAGTAGGTCTTCCCCTGGAAATGGATGGTTGCTTTATACTTGCCGCGGTACATCGTCACGCCGGTTACGCCGGTTGTATTGTCGCGGCGTACCTTTTTATTCCCAAGTAATTCTACAGTAGTCCCGGCGATATGGGTCGTCCTGTCTTTTAACTGCTCTACTGCTGCGCGTTTTAAGCAGCCGCAGCTGATATAATTCTTCCTCTGCAGGTCTGCGCAGGAATATTCCACTTCGTTCCCGCAGTCACACTTACAGTGCCAGATGACAGACTGGCCTTTTCCGCGCCTTTCAGTTGGATAAAGTGCTGTCAAGATGCCAAAGCGCTGGCCGGTAAGATCTTTCCTTGGGCGGTTTTTTCTCTGGCAGGCTTTGCAGCTCTTCGTGGATCCGTCTTTTAAGTACTGTGTCTGTACCAGCGCAATTGCACCGCAATCGCAGCGGCATTCCCATACCATATGCCCATGCTGCCTGTCTGTTGTCGGCCCTATGACGGTCAGGCTCCCGAAGCGCTTTCCGCTTAAATCCTCCCGGACCCTCCTGGTACTTTTGCAGCCGCAGTTTGTCCGGACACCTTTTTTTAGCTGCGAGCTCTTCCTTAAAACGATGTTGCCGCAGTCACATCGGCACCGCCAGACCACGCATCCCTGGTCCCGCTCCTCTAAATGCTCCATGACGGTCAGCATCCCAAAGCGCTGGCCGGTAAGGTCATCCATGAGAAACTGTTTTGTCTTATCATCCCTTTTTTCCAAACTCAGCCACCGCCTTTTCCTACCGCTAAGGCCGCTGCCGCTTTATCTGTGGAATTTTCACAAAAAGAGGCAGCTGCCCGTCTGTACATATCACTCCTGTACATATCACTCTGCGATGCTGTCGTAGGAGACACAAACCGGGTCGGAATAAACATAGACGGTCTTCCCGGACGCATTTGTGTATGTTACCCAGGAACGGATAACATAAGTGGTACTATCAGATTTCGGTGTCATACTGTAAATGTATTGGCCGGTCTCAGATGAAAATCCACTGACGGTGACTTTCGTCCGGCTGGACGTATTGACCGTCAAAGCCTTCGCGCCCAGCTTCGCCTTTGTGATGTAAACAAAACCGTGTCCGGTGACCTCATAATAGTCATCCGAATTTTCATAGTCGGAGATCGTACCGATCAGGCGGATTTTTCCGTCCGTTCCCTGTTCAACGCTTAAGGTCACACTGGGGGCAGTGATCTGTTTGACAGCAATAGCTTCTGTTTTTGTTGCCCCGCAGACGGTACAGGTGTAGGTCATCACACCCTCCTCCGTCGTGGTCGCCTCTTGGGTCACAGTCCCCGCATCCCAGATATGCCCTGTTGTGCAGTGAAGTTCCGCCGCCGTCAGATAAGCATTGTCCTCATCGATACTCACAGATTCCCACTGGCATTCAGAGCCTGCAAAATAGACATCTGCCAGCGCTTCACAATAAGCAAAGGAATAGGAGCCGATGGACGTAATGCTGTCCGGGATGGTCACACTGTTCAGCGCCGTGCAGTAAGCAAAGGTATAATCCCCAACAGATGTAAGGCCGTTTCCCAGCGTGACGCTCTCCAGCCCTGTGCAGCCATAAAAGGCATACTTTCCTAATGATTCCACCGTGTCCGGAATCGTCACGGAAGCCAGACTGGTACAATATTCAAACGCATACGGACTGATAGAAACCACGCCGCTGCCTATCGCCACTGTTTCCAGCGAAGAGCAGTCTAAAAAAGCCTGCGTTCCGATAGATTCGACACTGTCCGGTATGGTCAGTTCGGTCATGGCACAGCCCCGGAAAGCACTGAATCCAATTGTCACCAGAGATTCCGGTAAAGCGATCTCCGCCAAGGCGGTATCTCCCGCAAATGCGTAGTTCTCGATCGTGGCCACGCTGTTTCCAAAGGCTACATCCGTCAGCTTCGCACAGTTATAGAATGCCTTCTTCCCAATCGTGGCCACGCCGTCTCCCAGCGTCACCTCTGTCAGCTTGGTACAGGTATCAAATGCGCTCTCTCCGATGGTGAGAACTCCATCCGGAATGACCACGCTGGTCAGCCCCGTGCAGTAATAAAAAGCGCAGTCCCCAATGGAGGTCAGGCTCGTCGGCAAACTGATTGCTGTCAGTCCTGTACAATAGGAAAATGCAGATGTCCCAATAGCAGTCACACCTTCCGATACCGTGTAAGTACCCGTCGTGCTGCCGGGACAGTAAAGCAGTGCCGTGCCGTCCTTGCTGTACAGCGTCCCAGCCGCAGAGCTGTATACCGCATTGCCGGAATCCACCGTCACCGCAGCCAGCCCGCTGCACCGGTAAAACGCCTCACTCCCGATCTCTGTGACCGAGGCCGGGATTGTGATACCGGTCAGTCCAATGCAGTAGCCAAAAGCATAATCGCCAATGGATGTCACTGTCTCCGGGATAGCGATTTCTGTCAGTCCGGTGCAGGCATAAAATACGCCCTCAGACAAGGCGGTCACACTGTCCGGAATTTCAACTGACTTTAACCCGCTGCAGCTGTAAAAAGCCTCTGCGCCGATTTCAGTGACTGTGTCCGGAATGTTGATTGAGGACAGGGTGGAACAGTTGTAAAAGGCCTGTTCCCCGATGGTGGTCAGACCCTCCGGCAGCGTCAGCGCAGTCAGGGCTTTGCAGCCGTAAAAAGCATCCATCCCAATCGTGGTAACGCTCTCCGGCAGGGTGACGGAGGTCATGGCTTCGCAGCCATAAAACGCATAGTCCCCCACATTTGTGACCCCATCTGTTATGACAACTGCCGTGATTGAGTCCACATAGCTATACCAGGGAATGTCGCCGTACCAGTCCCAGGACTCCATAGCCCCGGAGCCGCTGATGGTCAGCGTATAATCTCCATCCAGAACCCATGTCAGGCTGTCGCCGCAGGAGCCGCTGTCAATGATTTCTGCTTCCGTTGAATCATCGGCCGTTTCATCGGATTCAGCTTCTTCCGTTGCATCATCAGCCATTTCGTCGGAAACAGCCTCTTCCGAGATTGTCAAATATTCTTCGCTACTCTCACCTGCCACATTTTCCACAGCCTCCGATTCTTCATCGGGTGCCTGTGTTTCCAATCCAGATGATTGCTTCTCTGTTGCCGTTGCCCCAGTGCTATTTCTTGCGTTTCCTCTACTATCAACTTGCGTGCCTTTTGCGTAAGCTGAAAAACAGGTGCAGCTTATGACCAACGCGCCTGCCAGCATTGCTGACATAAGGCGCAGGAATCTTTTGTGTTTCATGTCCTTATTTCCTCCGTATTCACTCCGCCAGGGAATTGTAGCTGGCCACAACCTGGTCAGAGTAAACGTAAACAGTCTTCCCCGATGCGTTTTTGTAGGTCACATAGGCTCGCACCACATATACCGTATCCGACGTTTTCGGCGTCATGCTGTAAATGTAGGTGCTGTCTGAACTAAACCCGCTCACACTCACCTTCGTCCGGCTGGATGTATTGACCGTCAGGGCTTTGGCTCCCAGCTTTGCCTTCGTGATGTAGACGAACCCGTGCCCGGTAACCTCGTAGTAGTCGTCTGAATCGACACCCGTCACTGTGGCAGTCAGCCGGGTTTTCCCGCTTGTACCCTGATCTACACTCAGTGTCACGGAAGGAACAGACAGTTCTTTTTGAAACGCAATCGTTTCCGTCTTTGTCACGCCACAGACGGTGCAGGTGTAGGTCATTTCTCCCTCTTCGTCCTCAGTCGCTTCCTTCGTCACAACGCCGGAGTCCCAGCTGTGACCGGTGGCGGCAATCACTGAGCCCGTAAAGACTGTCTCCCCGCAGACGGTGCAGATCTCGTCGCCGGTATAGCCGTCTGTGATGCAGGTTGCCGCAACCGCGTTCTGTATCTCGACGGTATGCCCTGTAGCCGGGATGACGCTCCCTTCCTCCAGGAGTTCACCGCAGGCGGAGCAGTACAGGTCACCGGTATAGCCGTCTTCTGTGCAGGTTGCTTCGGTAGCGCCGGACAGGTATGTTTCATCATGGGTGCATTCCTGCTCATCTTCTTCCTGGTCATAGCAGAAATTAGATCCAAGGCTGTTGCCTCTCGAGTCATAGATAATGACATGGATGACATCCTGTTCCCCGGTCAGCGTGGTGCTGGCATCGAAACTGCCAGTGCCGCTTGCAAGCGTTACCGTGCCGACAACCCTACCATTGATACGCACCTCTGCCTTGGTGGCCCTGGAAGATGCTGTGATACCCAGCACGCCGTCCGTAACGGTCAGGCCAATGCTTTCATCCGGGTCATACAGCCCCATGGAATCAATCATCGTGTCAATACTGGCCATATTTTCGTCCAACCAGCTGATGCGGTTGTTCAGCCAGGTGTAGAGTTTCGCCACTTCACCGTCATAACCCAGCTTATACTTGCCCCACAGGGACTCGTTCGCTACGGCTGCGCCATACAGGTAGCTATAGGCATTGTCCGTAAAGATATCATTGTCGGCCTCGCCGTAAATGGACGCCACCATGTCCAGAATTTCGCTGCGGTGTTCCCAGTAAAACGCCCTGGCTTCCGTCAGGAAATACGGGTCCTGGCACAAATATTTGTACCATTGGTTTGCCTGCGCCCCGTCGTTATAGTAAACAGTCTGCCATGCGGTATAGTCACCGCCGCCTTCCCCATCGCTGCTCCAGTCCATGTCCCAGACAGGGCCCATGACCATTTTGCTGATTCCATCCGACGTATCCTGGTCCTTATAGAAGTACGTGGATTTCTTCATGCCGTCCTCGTTCATGAACAGCTCCTGGATCATCCAGTAACTGACCAGCGAATCAAAATCGAACAGGTCGTAGGCGGAGACAGTTTCACCGTTGTAAGAAGCCTGGAAGTCCGCAGACTGGATAGACTCCTCAAAAGCGTTGATAAATTCCTTCGCGTAATCCATCATGTCCTGGTTCGTGTTTGCGTACTCCGGCGTATTAAACATGATCGGCTGGTTCAGTGAGGAGCGGAACTTCGATACCTCGTCATAATAGGCGTCCAGCTCAAAGAGGAAACCTCCGGAGGTCAGCTGGTCCTTGTCAAAGGTGTAATAATCGCTGACCTTAAATGTCACGCCGCCGTAAGTAAAAGAATCGCTGCTGATCCAGGAAAGGTCCTCCTCCATGGCATCCGCCAGCCCATCAGCGTCCGACAGGAGCCCCGCTTCCACGACAGCATCCGCAGCGTCCGCCGCGGCGTCGGCCAGGTCTTCGATATCGACCCGCGTGCTGCCGACACGCACATGCTCACAGAGGTAATAGGTGCCGTAATATTCCCCGTTAATCACCACTTCCACCCATGTGCCGTCCTGGTAAGTCAGCCCCCACAGTCCGGAGAGCTTATAGGCAAGGTCGTTGCGCATCATGGATCCCTCCGTCGCATTTGCCAGAAGTACCCAGTGTTTATTTTTCCCCATTCCTAAAAGGTTCGTCTTGGCGTCCAGTTTCAGCTTGAACGGCTTTTTGTCTGCGTTCCAGCTGGTATTGCCTCTGCCTTTTACTTCCAGGGCGCCGCTGTACAATTGGCTGCTGCTCGTATAAGTGCCGTTTCCCTGCAGATTCATGGTGCCGTCCACATAGGTCGTCTTATCTGCAATGACAGCATCCAAGTCAAAATCCAGATACATGACGGGAAGCTCGCTGAAATAGATCTCCGCAGTCTGGTCTTCATACCCGGCGCAGGAGACCGTGACCTGGATCCATTTTTCAGCGTCATCCGCGGATGGGGTATAAGAGTCCCCACTGCTCCCCGTGTCTACACCGTCCACGGTCCATTTGTATTGAAGGCTGCTACCTTCCGAGTAGCCTTCTGTCTGGACGGTAAGCGCCGTCCCCGCTGACACATAACTGTTGGTAATCGAGACAGAAACCTCATCCGAATAAGCAGCCGTTTCAAAATCTGTGGAAACCTCTGTCCCTGCGGTATTCCCCGCCGCTGCTTTTGCGTTATTCCCCGCCGCTGCGGCCGGGAGCGTCACACCACAGAAAAGGCAAAATGCCATGAAAAGTGCTGCCAGGCGTTTCCCCTTCTTTTTTATCGTGTGTTTTCCAGAGAACATAGACCATACACTCCTTTCTTTGTAAACTTCCAGGCACTGCTAATGTAATGCGCAAACATCCATGAAAGCAGATGGCTGCATCAGTAGTCATGTCCGCCTACTGTGCCAGCGCGTTATAGCTGGTATAGACCGTATTTGAATAAACGTAGACCGTCTTGCCACTGCTGTTTTTATAAGTAATCCAGGCACGGATCGCATAAGTCGTGGAAGCGTCCTTCGGAGCCATGCTGTAGATATAGGTGTCGCCTGAGCTATACCCACTTACACTCACCTTTGTCCGGCTAGATGTATTGACCGTCAGGGCCTTGGCTCCCAGCTTTGCCTTCGTGATGTAGACAAACCCGTGTCCGGTAACCTCGTAATAGTCGTCTGAATCGGCACCCGTCACTGTTGCGGTCAAGCGGATTTTTCCGTCAGTCCCCTGTTCAACGCTTAAGGTCACGCTGGGGACCAGCAGCTCCTTCGTCTCCTCCAGCTTGGGGATTACCTCCGTCTTTGTCTCGCCGCAGACCGTGCAGGTGTAGGTCATAATGCCCTCCTCCTCGGTAGTGGCGGCCTTGGTCACAGTGCCGGAATCCCAGCTGTGGCCGGTGGCGGGGATGATGCTGCCCTGCTCCACCAGCGCACCGCAGTCGGTGCAATAGGTGTCGCCGGTGTAGCCCTCAGCCGTACAGGTAGCAGCAGAAGCGTTCCGAACCTCGGTATTCTCATGACGGCAGGCTTCCACGCCGGACAATATGACTTCATAAGTCTTTGCTTCGCTCCCATCCTCGGAGATAGTCAGGATACGCACCACGCCATCGGTGTAGATAGGCAGGACAGTGATGCCCGCATTGCCCTCAGTGGTTGTCGTCACCAAGGCTTCATTCGACCCGTCCCCTTCATAGGTCAGGGTGTCGGCGTCAAAGCCATTGACGGAGGTTCCGTCCACAGCGATGCCGGACAGGTCGGCAGAAGTATTAGTCTCCACGCTGCCTGCGTAGGTCATGACCTCGCACTCGGTCAGGCCGACACAGTGGCCGGACTGCTCGGTGAAGGTGATACGCAGGGCTACCGGGTTAATGACCGAGTCGAACACATAGGCCGTCTCGGTAAAGCCTGCCGTAGGGGTCACATCCGCATAGGTGATCCCGGTGAAGGTCGTCCCATCCAAAGAGTACTCGAAGGTCACGTCCGAAGGCAGGGCGGCAGAATAGCTGTCCGTAAAGAAATACAGGTTCACGCCGCTGAGCAGCTGGGCGGTAGACCATGTGAAGGTGATGGTCGCCGTGGAGCTATTATTGCGGTTGTTGTAGTTCGTCCAACGCGCATCAGTGTCACTGGAATTATTTGTCACGCCGTCTACGATGGACAGGAGGTTGTCGGAGGTGCTGGTGCAGTCCTCTGTCAAGGTGTAGTAGTCAGCAGCCACGTTGACACTCTCGGTATTCACCGTCTCCGCTACCCGGACAGTGCAAGTCACGGGCAAGGTGGTCGTACCGATGACGGTGGCTGTACCGTTCACAGTGATGATGTCGTCAACCGTAGCAAAATCATCTGCACTAACGCTGTCCCATGTCACAGTAAATTCCCCGGTGACGGTGCCGTCTGCCAGCACGCCGTTTACGGTACTGGGCAGTGTGGGTGTATATCCTGCCATGGTAACAGTAGAAATATTCCGCATGGCGATCACATCCGCAATCACATGGAGCCTTGCAATGACGGTGATATCCTCCAAGTCGTCAAAGCTGAGGGTGCCGGTGATGGTATAGTCCCCGGCGGTGTTATAAATTTCAGAAGAAATCTCATCCCAGACAACCGTTCCACTCACAGTGGAGCCGTCCGCCAACGTGCCGGTGGCGGCGGTCAGCAGTTCAGGCTCAGTTCCCACGGTCACGCTGTAATCCCGCACCAGTGTGTAACTTACCAATCCCTCTGTAACGGTATCGCTCTCCACTGCCGTGGTGGTCACGGTGGCGCTGCCGCCGTTGAGCCCGTCAGAGGTCACATTTACGGTGAAACTGCCCGCATCCGTGGTGGAGCGCACAATGACAAGCGCCTTGCCTGCGTAGGCGGCGATATGGGCGCTGGTACTACTTTCCAAAACGCTGGCCTGCTGGTACTTCTCCGTGGTGGCCTGGTCGTCGTTGTCCACGCCCACGATCTCACCGTCGCCGGTGAGGGTGAAGTAGACGGTGTTGGTGGCAGTGGTGTCCAGATTGCCATCCGCATCCTGAACCTCCACCTCAATGTAGGCCAGACTCTGGCCGTCTGCGTCGATGACCGTCTTGTTCTGGGTCACCTCCAGCTGGCTGACCGTGCCGGGCGTGGATACCACGCTGCTGCCGCTGGTGTCGGAGATCACGTTGCCGTCCTCGTCATAAGCGACAGCGGAGATGGTACCCGCCTCGTAGGTCACGTTGAAGGTGGCGTACAGACTCTCGGAGCCGGAAGCAGAAACCGCCGTGCAGACGGAAGTGTTATTGCTGGCCGTGGTGTAGGTGTAGTAGGTGTGTCCTGCGTCCGTGGTGTGTACCGTACGGGTGGCGGTACCGATCAGAGTGCCGTTGCGGTACAGCTCCACTTTGGCGGCGTTGGTGTAGATGACCACAGGAGTCTTGCCGTTGGTGGCGTATATGTTGTCGCTGTCCCAGGCGGTGACCAGATGCAGGGTGGTGGAGTCCTGATTCCACTGGCTGCGGTAGAGGTAATAGGTGTCCTTTTCAAAGCCCGCCGTGTCCACGATGCCGAAATAGCTGCTGTTGGGGATGGCACCGCTGCCGGAGACAGAACCGGTGCCCGTTCCGTTCCACGGCGTTGGCTCGCCGATATAGTCAAAGCCTGTCCAGACAAACTCACCCGCCACATAGTCGTTGGTCAGGGTGTTATACAGGGACTCATGGGCGGTAATGCCCCAGCTCACATAGGAAGTATCATAGGATGTCAGATGATACAGGCCATCCGCATTTCCCATATTGGACTGTGAGGAATAAATCCCCCGGCTGTTGACAGCAGAGCTGGTTTCCGAGGAGAGGATCAGCCCCCATGCGTTGTGAAGGGAAGAAAGCGTACTGGTGGAATTGGCATAGTTCAGGCCCACGATGCCGCCGTTGTCGATGATGACCTGCATCACCTGTCCGGCATAAGAAGAAGTGCTTGTAGCCAGATTGTTGCAGCCCAGCGTCGTCGGGCGGGTGGTGTCCAGCTCGTTGATCCAGTCGATCAGGTTCTGGCAGATGGTGGGATAGGTGCTGTCGATGGTCAGCTCGTTGCCCAGCGACCAGAGGATGACCGACGCATCGTTGCGGTCACGCTTCACCATGCTCTTGATGGCATACTCTGCCCAGGTCATGGTGCTGTCGCCGCCAAGGATGTTGTTATCGGAGCTTAAAGTCGTGCTGAAATATTTGCTGAAATCGTTGGAGTTGCCGTTCTTGGCCGTTGTCCAGCAGTCGAAGGCCTCCTCCATCACCAGAAGCCCCAGCTCGTTGCAGATGTCGATGAAGTCCTCGTCCGCCGGGTTGTGGCTGGTGCGGATGGCGTTCACGCCCATGTCCTTCATAATGGACAGCTGGCGATACATGGCGTCATAGCTGGCAGCGCTGCCCAGTGCGCCTTGGTCGTGGTGCAGACACACGCCGTTGAGCTTGACCGCCTCGCCGTTCAGGTAGAAGCCGTTGTCGGAATCGAAGCTGTACCAGCGGAAGCCGAACTGGGTGTCATAGGTATCCGTCAACGTACCGTCCACATAAACCTCTGTGCGGACGAAGTACAGGTTCGGGTCGTCGGTAGACCACAAAGCAGGACTGCTGACCACCGGAGACGAGGTGACTGTCACCGTCTCCCCTGCCCCGATGGTGGCTGTCGCCACTGCGGTATCGGAAGCGGAGACCCCTTTGCTGGTGTAGACCGTGTTCTTTACCGTGACCTTCACTGCGGTGTCGCTGTCGTTATCCAGCTCCACCTCCACGCTGACAGTACCATCGCTGCCATTGCTGCTTTCGAGATTTGGAGTAGTCACATAGGTGCCATTATAGGCCACATGAACCGGCTCGGTGACGATCAGCGTCACGTCCCGGTAAATGCCGCTGCCGGAATACCAGCGGCTGTTGGGCTGGTTGTTGACCACCTTTACCGCAATGACGTTCTCCGTCGCGCCGTCACAGGTCACATAGTCGGTGATGTCGAAGGCAAAGGAGGTGTAGCCATAATGGTTTTCCCCTACGTAGGTGCCGTTGACGTATACATAGGCATCGGAATACACGCCGTCAAAGCTAAGGACGATAGTGCTATCCGCCTCCGCCTCGGTCAGGGTGAAGCTCTTGCGGTACCATCCGGTGCCGCCGGACAAAAAACCGCTCTCCGCCTCACCGGAGGTGGTGAAGTCCTGGCTGATGCTGAAATCATGCGGCAAAGTCACGTCCTCCCAGGAGGAATCGTCAAAGCTTTGCCCAGAGGCCGAGCTGTTATCCCCCAGATAGAATTTCCATCCGCTGTTAAAGTCCGTCTCCCTGCTGGAGACGGTGGAGGAAACCAGTACCGTCTCCTCCTCACCATAAACGGTGCCGGTTGCTGAAGCGGCTTCCTCATCCACAGCCATAGCTGAGATGGGCGCACAGGTCAGAAGCATCACAGCAGAAAGTATCAGGCCGGCCATCCGCTTTCTCAGACTTGTTTTCTTTTTCATGTGGGTTTTCCTCATTTCTTTTTTTCGTAAATTTCAGGGCAGCAAGTCATCGTCCAGTACGCAGTTCTCCGACGGCATAGCTTCTGTCTGCGTTCCGGCTTCCCGTACAGATTCGGGAAGTTTATCAAGAAACTCTTTGTAATACCGGGACGCATATTTCACCTTTTCACACAGATAGACCGGTCGTCCCTCGAAGCCGCCGGTCTCATTGTGTACCATAGCGGCGCAGGAAAAGCACAGGCCCCGGTTCACGCAGTTGGCACAGGCCGCGCTGTAGCGAAAGCCTTCTGTCCAGTCCACGATCTCCTGCCATGCGTCAGAAAGGGGTTTCTCATTCAGGCTGACCTTTGGAATGTCCATCATCCCGCAGCCGCTTAAATTTCCCTGCCAGTCCACCCAGTAGCTGCACCGTCCCGCCAGGCAGCCCATCGGTCTCGGCGGCTGTGCCTCCGCCTCCGCAACCGCCTCCGGTGTCAATTCCCAGTAATGCTGCATATTGTTGACCAGCTGCACAAAATTCCCCGGATCCATCTGCTTAAAATCTGCCAGTACCTGATAATAGGCGCTCTCTTTGGCAGACAGCCGTGCCTCAAAATCGCCTGTTTCCCCTGTCCGTCGATAGGGCGGCACCATATAGGTAGCGACCCGCAGGTTCCGCCCGGTGCTGTGGGCATAGTCGATCATCTTTTCCAGATCCACGCAGTTATAAGGGGTCAGGCTGCAATTGAATTTGAAACGGATGTTGTTCTCCATCAGCAGCTCCACGCCCCGGCGTACCTTGTCAAAGCCGTGGGGGTCGCCGCAGAGCCGCTCATAGCTCTCGTTGCTGCCGCCGTAAAGGGTGATATTGATACGGGTAGGCGGCGATTCCCGCAGCCAGGAGACAACATCTTCCGTAATGCTGCTGCCGTTGGAGTTTATGCTCACTTCCATACCCATTTTGCACATCGCCTGATACAGCTCCCGTACATGGGGATAGAGGAACGTCTCCCCGCCGGTGAGCAGGGGAAACATGGTTCCCGCATCCTTTGCCTGTTTTGCCAGGTCCAGCCAAAACTCCAGCGGCTTTAATCCGCCCAGGCTGCGTACCTCCTGGGGAGATTTGCGCACATAGCACATCTTGCATTGAAAGTTACACAACGGTGTCAGCTCAAAGGCTCCGGTCAGCGGGATCTTCGCCACCGATGCACGGGCATATAGCCTTCCCTTAATCTCGGCCATCTAAATCACCCCGTCTCTCTCTAATCTATTTCTGAGGCAGAACACTGCCTCCCTGTCCGGTCTGTAGGTCAGGCGGTAGACCGGATAAACCGCCGATAATTCCAGCCAGAGCTGTCCTATGGCGTTCCCTGTCTGATCCCAGGGCGTCGCCACTGTCTGTCCCGTCAGGCAGCGAACTGCCGACAATACAGGAAGCCGTTCCACCCGATTCTCTTTCCCCTGTGCCAGCATCACCACGGCTCCCAGGGGAATCCGTTTGCTGTCAAACACCGGGCTGCTCCCATCAATTGGATAACCATAAGTGAAAAAGCCGTCCGTCTCCTGCCGCAAAATCGAACGGTCATTGCTGACGATCTCCGCCCCGGCGTATTGCTGCCAAAGCTTCGCCTGGGTGGATTTTCCTGTCTGGCTGGGTGCAGAAAATACAATGGCCCTGCCGCCCACGTCCACCCGGCTGGAGTGCAGCACTACAGCTTGATGCAGGAACAGAAGCTGGCGGAGGGGAAACAGCTGCAACATGAAATCCACAGTCAGTCGCAGATCAGGAAAAGCCCTCAGGTTGATATATAGAGTTGCCTCAGAAAAATCCGGCGTATAGACCGCCGTGGAGACGGAACCGTCCACGCCGGGTATCGCCACAGCGTATAAAAAACCGCCGTCCCGGTAATAGGTAAAGTGGACATCCTGTCCAACCGTCTGGGCGCAGGTCAGGTCAAAGTCCTTCTCTAACGCCTGCACGGTGATCGTCACGGCATCGCCGGAAGGAGGGACGAGAAAATGCCCCATGCCATCCGAAACCGTCAGCGGCAGCCGAGACACCACCCGGATGTTCACGCCGCCCACGGAAAGATAAATTTCCGTCTGCTCCATTGCTGTTTCTCCCAGTGAAAAAGGGCTGGCAGGCATTTTATGATCTGCCATACCAGCCCTTTCCTGTCTATTTGTTTTCTTGAATATTATCTAAAGCTGCATCAGGAGTTCAGCAGCGTGCCGTTGCCAGAGCTCAGATAGCAGGAGCAGCTTCCCTCGAACCAGCAACCGCTGTTGCCAGTATTTCCGTCTACATCAAGCTCCTGAATGTATTCATTACAAACATCATACCACTTGCCCCTATAAGTCCACGCCTCAGGAGCCAGAGATACATATGTATCGCAGGAAGCAATAGCAGTTGACAGCTGATACTCCTCAAACTCAATCATCGGTTTTTCGTAACCCATTTTCATCTCAGCTCACCTCCTTATTCTGCTGTCACCGTATAGGTCTCGCTGGCGTTGCCGTCAGCGTCGTATACGACGATTTCATACTCGGTACCCTTGGTCACCTTGGTGTAGCTCTTGCTCCAGTTCAGCTGGCCGCCGGACGTCTTGGATGTCACATCCACACCGTCGATGGTCACCCGAGCCACTTCGGTAGAAGTGCTGACAGTAACCGTAGCCTTCTTGGTCTTGCTGGCCCAGTTGCAGACTATCTTGATCGTCTCAGGGGTGAACACTGTGGCCTCCTCCTTATCGGAACCATCGTCCACTGTCAGGGAAATGGTGGTGGGCAGGAGATACAGGGTGTCCGCATCCAGAGATGTCAGAGAAATAGAGTTCGAACCATCGCCGTTATCATCTACATCCTCCGGATAACCCAGCTCAAAGGAATCCACACCGGTAACCTTCAGGTTGGTCAGAGCAACAAGACCGGAAGCACCAGTGATGGTCACGGTACCAACATAAGTCTCTTCTACGCCTTCTTCATCTCCATCCAAATCGTAGGCCTCAACCGTCACATAGTCGCTGATATCATAGTAGCAGACGGTGCTGTTTTTGATGGTCAGGGTCGTGCTACCGATGGTCACGGTGGCGGTGGAGCCGCTGGGAGCCTTAAGCCCCAGATAGAGCTTGTAGGACTGGGAATCCCAGTTGACCAGCGTGAAGGAAACGGTCTGATTCTGTGTCAGGTACAGTTCCTCGTTGGGGCCAATGGCACTATAGTCACTTACTTCAGTGATGTTTCCATCCACATCGGTCAGCGTGGCAAACTCTTCACCGCTCCATCCCTCTTCATCGTCAGCAACGATTTTTGCCCGGATGTTGATGATGGACACGTTGGACTCGCCGTCAGTGGCGTAGGCGCTGGCTGCTGTGGCGTAGCCATCAACACTGTCACTCTCGGTACCCATGGGGTTGTACACCCGGATGCCGTCCAGATAGAACTCGCCGCAAGAAGTTTTGCCGTCCGGCAGGGTCGTTCCCTGCTTGTAGACGTAGACATATACGTGATAAGTGCCGTAGTCCAGGCTGTCAATGTTGTAAACCGGGATATTGTACAGCGTGGTGTTATCAGAAACATCCTCCAGCACGCGTGTATCGACGTACTGACGCTCCACCTGATTTCCGCTCTCGTCAGTGATAGTCACCTGAATATAGGCACTGTTGGTAGAGATACGGCTGAGGATGGCTGTGCCGGTTCCGGTGAAGTCATACTCAAAGGCTGCGCCCTTACTGCTGACATCCGCATACATGCTGGTGCCGTAGTTGTCGCCGGTTTCTTCCAGATAAACCGCATCGGTGCCGTAGGTGCTGTCGGTGGTTGTGCCCACGAAGCCGGTCTCCTGATAGCCGGTGGCGCTTGTACCATTAGCCACCCACTTCACGGTCTGGTCAGAATAGGTGACCATGCTGCCAAAATTCTCCTCGTAGTACATCAGAGTAGCGGGTATGATGGTCAGGGTGGCGGTGGCGTCGTTATCCAGCCCTGCATGAGTAGCACTGACCTTGTAAGTAATAGTCTCAATGCCGGTCAACTGCTTGGTCATGGTGTAAACAATTTTATTGTCCACAACTTTGGCCGTGCCATAGTCTCCAGTGTAGGTGCCGTTTTCTGCTCCCTCGATGATCACGGTCACACTATCATCAGACTTGTAGTCGTCACCCTCAACGGTGATTACGTCGTTGGACAGCACGTCCACCTCCACGGGCAGACCGTAGTCCAGAACGATGGTGTCGTTATTCAGATCGATATCAGGATCGGACTGGCTGGGTGCATAGCTGTTCTTGCAGACAAAGCTGATGGTGTCGGTGGAGGTGTTGGAGCCGTCAACGGTGACGGTGCCGGAGATTAAACCGTTGGCATCCGTGATGGTTGCGCCGCTAACGTTGGATGTCGCCGACCAAGTGGCCGACCAACGATCTCCCGGACTGGTCTCCACGACATAGTAGCTGGTCTCATCGTCCAGGCTGATATTCTTAAAGGTAGCCGTCTGTCCGGCCTTGATAGTGAAGGTACCAGCGGAGTCTGTGCTGCCGGTGCCTACCAGGTTACCGTTAGAATCATAGAGGGAATAACTCTTGTTTGGAACAACTGCTCCGTCCTTGTACAGAGTAAAGGTAAAGTCGATGTTGTTCAGGGTAGTCATCAGGGTATCGGAGATCGCATCATCAGAACCCGTATAGGTGTCAGAGATCTCCTTGGTCACGCTGACGCTGTCCTTCTGGGGCAGGTTGAACTTGATCAGGCAGTTGGAACGACCACGACCACGCTCCATGTAGTAGATGGTCAGGGTGTGGTTGCCGGAAGAAGCAAAGCCCGTCAGGGTGGTGCCCAGAACGTCATAAATATTGTCCTGAGACAAAGTCGAAAACGAAGTGTCGGTGGTGCTCACGCTGCCGGTCACGGCAATATCGCCGATTTTCCCATAGGAGCCGGCGGTCAGCTCAACATCACCAGTGGAAAAGTCGATGGTGCCGGTGATTGCGTCATGGGTACCGCCGATGTCCAGAACCAGATATCCGTCGATGTAAACCCATACGTCGTCGTCGCCGGAGAACTCGAAGGTGATAGCGTTGCCATCTTCATCCTTGCCGTCGTCGGTCATCTGGAAGTCCACGGAGGTGACCATACCAAAACCCCAGACAGTGCTGCCGCTAGTGGTATAACCAGTCGTGTATTCGCTGCTGCTGCCACTCACCAATGCATTGCTGGTGGTAGTGGACGTCACAGCGTTAAAGGGCAGGAATCCGGTTGCGTAATAACTGCCATAACTGTGAGCTGCAGGAAGATCAGCAATCTCCATAGTGGTGTCGGATGCCCCGGTGCCATTATTAAAGTAAACAGCATTTTCATCGCTATCTAAGGTATAGTAACCTGTCTTCTCGTCATAGACGAAGGGCACCTTGACGTTGGTGTAAACGTCAGCATAGTCTTCATTGCTGCCATCGGTGGCAAACAAGTTCGCAGCGTTTACCGTTTCGTCATTAAACGGGGCGTTGCTGCTGTCGCTCAGCTTGCTGGCCGCCAGACCGGAGTAGATCATATAGTTCTGATTATCACTGACCCACTTACTGAATTCTGGCACACTGCTGGCCATATTGCCACCGTTGGTGAAGTAGAAGCCCTTGCCCTCGTAGCTAGTGGAAGTGCTCTGATAGTAGAGGGTAAGACCGCTGTTGCCGGAGTTAGGACCCTGTTGCTGAGTGGTCGTTGTAGAATAAGTCCCGTTGATTGTCCAAGTGATTGTATTCTGGTTTTGTCCACTACCTCGACTGGCACTGAGGGAAGTCACTTGGATGTATTCCCCATTGTTGAGATAATAGTAGCTGCCACTGGTGTAGGTGCTGTAATTGCCCTGCTGAGAATACGACACAGTTGTGCTTGTCCAGCTCACGGTAGAGCTGTCAGCCTTATCCGCCTCAGCGGTGGCCGCATTAGCGTCGTCCTCATCCCAGTTGTACAGGGTGCTGGTGAAGTACTCTACCGTCATCCCGTTCACTGTCTCCGATGCGGTGGACTCGCCTGCCGCAAATACACTGGTGGGCAACAGAGCCAGCACCATGCACAACGTCAGAGCCGCCGAAAGGATACGCCGGAACGATTTCCTTTTCATAATCGTGTTCCTCCTTAAATTAAAAAATATCTATAATAAAATTGCATTTTGCAATGGATAGCCGGTTAACATCTCAGAACGACGCCTTTGGACATGGCCAGATTCAGGAAATTGGCAACATCCTGACTGCTCTCCTCCTCAGTCAACTCGTACTCCTCTGCCATGGCGAAACCAAGTTCCGCAAACGTCTTCTTCTCCTTCAGAAAATTCCAGAGGAACAATCCTGTTTTGTTTAAGGAAGCCAGTCCGCTAAACTGCTCTGCTGTTTTCCCGGTCGGAACAAGGATCACTTCCCCAGCAATTTCCCGGCATACGAAATCCGGGTTTACCTGAAAAGTATCTGTATCGTTC
Organism: Clostridiales bacterium; assembly: GCA_021204085.1. Taxonomy (GTDB): domain Bacteria; phylum Bacillota; class Clostridia; order Lachnospirales; family Lachnospiraceae; genus Eubacterium_I. The sequence continues at coordinate 17,357 of JAJPZY010000088.1, forward strand.
ATTTCCTCTTCTCCTCCCTTCCATACTATGCTGCATCCAGAGAAGTTTAGTGTATGTTTACCGGTAAGTATAAAGACAGCCTATGTTTTAAATACCGAAATATATTTCCGGTATAAATGCAGGAGCTTGTCCCAATAAAGTTTTGCTGATTATGATTTCGTGAAGTTAATCCATCTATGAAA
>JAJPZY010000084.1 GCA_021204085.1 Clostridiales bacterium
TCAACTTATCATAGAAGATCTGATATATTTACAGAAATAAATTCACACACTCAAGTACTTAATGAACTGAGTGCGGCAAGAGCCCGCACCGTATAGAACTTTATCGAAATCATTTTCCGGATGGTCTGCGCAACAGATGCCGCTCCACTCTGAGGCATTCTCTGCGCGGACCCTGCGGGAAAACGAAAGAATTACCTGCCGGATTCAGCAGATTCAATAAATGCATCAGACACATCGGACTCAACATATTCACCGGACTCCGAGCTTCCATCATCTACAACCAGCTTTGCAGCCTCCGACTCCATGATCACTTCCACCTGATACATCATATCCAGCGTCTGAATAAACTCATCCATCCCCAACCGATCGATTACTTTTCCGAAAAACTGACGCAAAATCTGCTGCTGCTTTATCATGACTTCGGAACCAATCTCAGACATATATATGTAAGTTCCCTGACTGTCATGCTCCCAATATACATATCCCTTATTCTGCAGATTCTGCACCATTCTCGATACTCTGGAAATCGGAATATCCAATTCCTTACTCATCTCGCTTAAGTATACTTTCGTCTCCGGCTGATTGATGCCCATCCTTTTTGACAATGAATATAAAACCATATAGTCAGCGATGGAAATCTCCCGGAAAACCCGATCCATGTGATGAGAATCAATCGAATACCGTAAATGAATCATCCGGTTCGCCAGTGTCAGCAAATCCTCCTTTTTCAAAACATCTGTCATATTGCTGCTCCTTTTTCTATTTTATACCTTACCTATAGTTATATTTATGTTAGCACACAATTATATAATTCCTGTGTAAATAATCTAAATTTTTTCTTAATTTGCCTGATTCCGAATAATTATGTTAATTTTAAACAAAAAATCGACTCCAACGGGCATGTCCGACATCCCCGTTGAAGTCGATTTCGATTCACTTATTCATTTGTCAAACTTCTGATTCTGTCATTCATCAAAAATCTGTGAAGTTCTTTTCTTTTCTCTTCTCAAGGAAAGCCGTCATGCCCTCTGTCTTATCATGCGTAGAGCAGGTAAGACCGAACAGATTCGCTTCGTACTCAACCGCATTCTTGATATCCATATCGTAACCGTTGTTGATCGCCGCCTTCGCAAGAGAAACCGCGTAGCTTGCGTTGCGTGCAATCTTGCCGGCCAGTTTCTTCGCTGTCGCCATCAGGTCTGCCTGCGGAACCACCTTGTTCACCAGACCGATCCGATATGCTTCCTGCGCGTCAATGTTCGAAGCAGAGAAAATCAGCTCTTTCGCACGGCCCATACCAACCAGACGAGCCAGTCTCTGCGTGCCGCCGAATCCCGGGATAATACCAAGGCCAACTTCCGGCTGTCCGAAAAGCGCATTCTCAGACGCGATACGGATATCGCATGCCATGGAAATCTCGCATCCGCCACCCAGTGCAAATCCGTTCACGGCAGCAATGGTAACCTGACGCATATTCTGCAGCTTGAAGAAAGGATCCGATGCACGCATACCAAACGCACGTCCCTCTGCTCCGGTAAAGTTCACCATCTCAGAAATATCTGCTCCGGCAACAAACGCCTTCTCGCCGGCACCGGTCAGAATCACAACTTTAATCTCATCATTTGCCTCAATCTCGCCGAGTACCTCGTTTAACTCGGTCAGAGTCTCGCTGTTTAACGCGTTCAGCGCCTTGGGACGATTGATCGTGAGGACTGCGATGGGTCCTTCCACTTCCAGCAATAAATTATTCATGGTTTTTCCTCCTGAAAAATAAGATTCCGTATGTCGGTACAGTCCTTAAAACTGCCTGTACGCAACCCGCTGCCAACATTATACAACAGATTCGTTAAAAAAAAAACAGAAAGTTGAAAGAATTATAATATATACCGCTCCAGGAATTCCGCAACACCGTCCTCATCCGCGATGCTCTCCGTGACAAAATCCGCGCTTTCTTTGCAGGTATCGGTTGCATTTTTTAAGGCTACGCCGATTCCGGCGGCTTTTAACATATCCGCGTCATTGTCTCCGTCCCCGAAAGCGATCGTTTCTTCCGGTGAGATCTGCAAAAGCTCCAGGGCATATTTCATCCCGGCGGCTTTCCCCGCAGATGCGCTGGACATTTCCAGACGGCAGGGAACCGAGGAGGTGATATGGATATCCTCCACATTGCGGCGGATGGTGTTCGCGATCATGCGATACAGCCCCGGGTCTTTTAAGATCAGATCCAGCCCGTCCATCTTTCCCGCATTTTCAAAAATATAATCAATGATATACCGCTCCGGCTTCCGGGTCTCACGAATATATGAGACCGCACTCTTCATCATGCCGTATCGGGCCGGATTCCTCACATAATCCGCGGAAGCATGAAGTTCACCATTCACACAGGCTTCATATGTAATCTGCCCTTCCAGGAAAAAATTCCCCACACTGCGCATGATCTTCCGGACATCTCTGGCCTCCATAAGCCACTGGTGGATGCGCTCCCCGGTGCGAACCTCATAGACAGCGGCACCATTGGACGCCACCGCGTATCTCATTCCTTCAAGAGCCTGAATATCCGCCGGAAAAGTGGGAAACGCCCGTCCGCTCACCGGAAGCAATGCCATGCCCCGCTCCCGCGCCTTCGCAAAAGCTGCCTGTGTCCGCTCAGTCATATATTTTCCTGTCGTTAATACGGTAAAATCCAGATCAAACGCGATGCATTTGATATTTGAAAAATCTGTCTGCATAAGACACCACCTTTTCTATATTCGTCTATGATTTAAATAGATATATCCCTCGATTCGATCCATAAACATTATTTTAGACAAAGTCCGTATTTCTGTCAACAAGAGATAAAACCCGTGTTCATCCACCCTATGCTCCGCAAAAGAATTCCCACAAAAAAGTTCCTCAATTT
>JAJPZY010000151.1 GCA_021204085.1 Clostridiales bacterium
ATCATAGAAGACCTAACATTTAAACTTTTACAGACTTTTTTTCATACTCCCGGCAGATACGATATTTGTCTTCTAACCGAAACATTGCCTCAAGAACAATGTCTTCCTTTTGAAGTGGCGGACTAATCGGATTCTCTGGCATTTCTGAGCGTTTGGATCGCCAGCTGCTTTTTAATATATCTTTACTTTTATTGATAGCGACCCGAATCAGCCATGCCTTTAAATGTTCTTCGGAATTAAATTCCTTTTTCGTTTTTAAAAGTTCAAGAAAGACATCCTGCGCTACATCTTCGGCATCGCTGGTATTTTTCATATAAAGGAATGCTGTTTTTAGGACAGCTTCAGAATGTCGGGTTACCGCAGCCTTTACAGCTTCTTTGTCCACTCAAGGTACCTTCCTTCGGTCATTTGTTTTCAATTATTATACGAATTATGGAGTTCATATTTTGCGCATTCCAAAAATTTTATATGTGTGCCGGACATACTATGTGTTTTGAAACAGTGTTGGTTTGAGATGGCGTTATAAAATCATCAAAAACAGAGCATATATTGCTCAGAAAAAAGAAAATCCGGCAGGAATACCTACCGGAACAAAATTCTGGTTATCTTTACAGCAAACCTGCTGTTATCATCGCATCAGCAATGATCTGGGCATGATCAAAGGCCAGCTCCTCTTCCCCTTCCAGGACTTTCACTTTCTTTCCTTCCAGTTCCAGAAGAACAGAAAAAGCTGTATCCCCGGCAGAAAAATATATCCGGATCCGGAAGCCGGACCGTTCGGTTACAATCTTAACCCAGCAAAGAGAGGCGGCATCGTCACCGGCATGTGCTGCGGCGATCTGCTCAGCCGGTACGGTTGCAGCAAAAGCCTGCGAAACAATCCATGTACGGGGATCCCGTCCTGGTTTGCTGTACAATCCGACCGGAGCAAGCTCTGTATTGCTAAGTCCTGTCTCCTCTTCCAGTTCCCTTCCCGCAGCTTCTTCTGCTGATTCTCCGCTCTCAACAAAACCTCCCGGCAATGCCCATCTACCAAGGCAGGGATGGTTGCCGCGGCGGATCAATAAGAGTTTTGTCTCGGAAGTGGAAAGGGAGAAGACAGCAATGTCTGCGGTCAGCGAAGGACGCTCGTAGTCTCCCGGGTTGTAGGATTCTAAAAATTCCTGTTCTGTCAGTCCGTTTCTGTCTCTGATTTCCATATATACTCTCCAATCATCATGGTGTCCAATATTTATTTTTCATAACATATAATCTCATCTGAATTTATCCATTAGATAAGTGACCAGCAAAAATGTTATCGTTGAAAATACGAACCACAGGAGAAGCATTACAATGACCGGCACATTGTCCACGTCGATATCGAACGCCATGTATATCAGCGCCTGCCAGAGGATACCGGAAAACACACAGAGAATAATAATGATGTTGGATCCTCCCCCGCCTCCTCCGCTAGACTTCCCACCGCTTCCGCTTTTCATAAAATTCTCATGAAAGAAATAGCCGTCGTTCCAGTCGTTTCTGCCGTCCCCATTCCAGTCATCCATGAATAAAATACCCCCATTCTCTAATAAACCTGTCACACACAAAATCTTATAGTTTTGCGGATAAACGAACCTAAATTCTTATGCAATCATCATACCATATCACCGGCAATTTATCCATAAATTTCGAAATCTCCCATCTGTAGCGTATTGATCAAAGGCGCACGAAATCAGCAGGGGCTGCATGAATGCAGCCCCGCTTGAATGTTATTTGGAGTACTGTATGAATTTTCCATCCTGTGACAGATACTTCGAACCGAGAATTATATGATTTATCTTAATCTCTCTCTACTTCTTTTTCGATGATCTTCCCGCTGGTGGCATTGATCGTGTAGTCATACTCATATCCGTTGTAATCAAAGCTGACTTCATATACAACCACGCCGTTTTCCTTATCTTTCTCTACTTCAAGGTCTCTCACCTGAGATTCTGTAACACCTGCGTCCGTCAAAGCGATGGATTTCGCTTTTGCAGTCCCGATATATGTGCTGGAAGTAGTGGTGGTAGTGCTGCCGGATGTGGTGGCGGCTGTCTTCGTCGTTGCTTTACGGACATCGGAGAAGTCACCGTAATATTTGTTGTTGCCGGAATCCGAAAGCAGGTATGCTCGAACCTTAAACTTGTAAGATGTGCCACTTTTCAGTCCGGAAATCGTTGCGCTAGTGCCGCTCACGGTCGTCTGTCTCACATATTTGCCCTGCACTGCGTCATACATGTACACCTGGTATTTGGTCGCCCTGGGCACCTTATCCCATGTAAGCTTAACGGATGAGGTGGTCTTGTTCGATGCCTGCAGGTTCTCTACTTCTTCCGGCTCTGTGTAGGTGGTGAGGGTTGCGGAGTAAGAACCATAGGTCGTGCTGCCGTTGCTCTTCGTGTAAGCTCTGACTTTAAACTTATACTTCGTTGCTGACTTCAGGTTTTCTACTTCATACGTGTTCTTTGTTGTGGTCTTGATCTTCTTCCACTTTCCTGTACTGGTGTCGTAGCGGTAAAGCTGGTATCCGGTTGCGCCTGATACTTTTGTCCATTTGAGGGTCAGTTCGTCATCGTCCCTCTCCGCTGTCTTCAGCCCTGTCACCTTTGCGGGTGCTGTTGCCGCCTGTACGGTGTTGACTGATGCGCCAATTCCAAAAATCATTGCGATTGCCATTGTGGTTACGGCCAGTTTTGCTAAAAATTTCTTCATAAAATTGTCCTCCTTTTCCTATTCGCTGGTCGAATCACCTTTCGGAACAGCTGTAAATCTGTTTCCTGTTTGGTTCTCTTTACTTTATGGCTTTAGTATAAAAGGGAATTATTAGAAGAACATTAGAAAAATGATTTATTTCATATTTTTTCGATAGGATTAGTTTTCTTTTTGACAGATTCCTACGAGTGGTTTGCGCTTTTATAGATCGCCACCATGTCTGCTGCGTCCATGGGGCAAAAACTGCCGAGCTTCACCGTGCCGCCATTTGTCGCGTGTTTCGCCATCTTCCACAACACTTCCTCCGGCTGCACTCCCATACCAAGCTGTCCAAGGCATACCGGCATATCCAGGGAGCAGAAAAATTCCTCCGTCCGCCGGATAGCTTCAAGCGCTGCCGCCTCGTCCCCGGAATCATCACTGACAATCCCCCAGACTTTCCGGCCGTAGCGTGCAAACCGTGCCGCATCCTGATGGTATACGTACCGTGCCCAGCTTCCCCAGACAGCGGAGAGTGTTGCACCGTGAGACTCATCAAACATTCCGCCAATTTTATGTCCCAGCTTATGACAGGAAAAATCCTTGCCGCGGCCGAGACCGGTCAGCCCATTGTGTGAGAGACTCCCGCACCACATAACTTCGCTCATGGCATCGTAATCAGAAGGATTATCATAGGCCTTCTTTCCTTCACAGATAATGGTCCGCATCAGCCCCTCCGCGATCTCATCCGTGAGACGGTTGCCATCCACCGGGGTAAAATAACGCTCCAGCGTATGCATCAGGATATCAACCACGCCGCAGGCAAGCTGATAACGCGGCAGTGTGGCTGCCAGTTCCGGGTTTATCAGGGCGAACTTCGGGCGGACAAAATCCCCTCCGTATCCCTTTTTCGTCCCGGTCTCCTCATTGGTCAGGACTACGGAATCACTGGTCTCACTTCCGGCCGCAGCAATGGTAAGGACAACACCGACAGGCAGAACCTGTTCCGGTTTTTCCACCTTCCCTGTCCAGAAATCCCAGAGATCCGTGTCCGGATTCGCTGCCCCGATAGCAACGGCCTTGGCTGTGTCAATCACACTGCCGCCGCCCACAGCCAAAATCAGATCCGCGCCAAAAGCAACCGCCTTTTTTACGCCCTCCCGCGCCAAGGCCAGGCGGGGATTAGGCTGTACGCCGGGAAGGGTCTCCCACGCAATGCCCTCCGCCTCCAGTTCTTCCTCAATGACAGCCAGAAGCCCGCTGCGAACCGCGCTCCCGCCGCCATAGACGATCAGAATTCTTTTGGCATTCCATTTTGCCGCAAGCCGGCCTGCTTCTTTTACAGCACCGCGGCCGAAAATAATCTCTGTGGGGGTATAGTATGTAAAATTTTGCATATTCGTCTCCGTTTTTGTGCCATAGGTTCCTGTTCATTCCGGGTTGTATTCTTCCCGTCCAACAACAACCTTGCACTGGCTCTTGTAACAGGCAATGCCGTACTTCAACAGTGTGCGCATGCCATCGTTCTTCAGTTCCGCCGTATAATCATTTTCGTTGATTTGTTGTAATGCCTTTTTACACTCTTGCTCAAACCGAGCGTTTTCTGCATACTTTACCTCGATGACAATGCCAATCTCTTCATCCTCAATCTCGATTGCAATGTCGTAGTATCCATCTCCGGATTCTCTGTTCGAGTCAACACTCCAGCCGTCTTTAAAACCAAGGATACCAAGAAGAAGTCCATGATAGAAGCTCTCCTTGAACGCTTTCCTAACGGCAGTATCTCTGACGCTGATGGTGTTCTTCATAAGAGCTGTGAATAACCTCTCTGTCTCCAGTGCATTGCCGCTCTTTAAAGCTTCACAAAAGGCTGATACTGTCACTCCATCCTGTGCGATTTTCTTTTCAAACAGCTTTAACACAAAATCTCTGAAGATGCTGCGAACTTCTGTATTCGGTATTGTCAGGCGCACCAGATTACCGGCTGGAGTTTCACTCTGGGTCAGATAACCTGTGGCATACAGCAGGCTCCACATGTTCTCTACGCTGTCATACATCGTATCATAGGTGAGCTGCTCTTCTATTTTTTTCTGGACGGTTTCTCCCGAAATCAGCCTTTCAATCTGGGTCTTTGTTACCCCATTGCCCATCTTCTGTATAAACCTTTGGACTTCCTCGTTTCCGCTTGAGTTTGCCCAGTAGCTCTTGGGTATTTTATTGGTGTCTGTCAACAGCTGATCACACCAATTGATAACATCCCATGGATTATACACATTGGCACGCCCGATTTTATATCCATCAAACCACTCTTTTGTTATATCGTAATATTCTCCCAGATCATAATAAGCAAGCATTTCCCGGACTTCTTCATCCGTAAATCCAAACTGTTCATCACACCTCGCATCAAGAAGTGTGTACATCTTCGGATTGTTAAGCCCTGTAAAAATGCTCTCTTTGGACACGCGCAAGCAACCTGTTAAAACTGCAAATTCAAGAGCAGAGTTAGTTTTAAGTGCCTTTTCAAACAGGTTACGAATTAAAAGCACCATCTTATTGTAATAGTTCTGCCTGCTTGCCTTTGCCAACGGAACATCGTATTCATCAATCAGTATGATTACTTTTTTCCCATAATGCTTCTTTAGGAATTCTGATAACAGGCTAAGGCTGGAATATAAAGTTTTATTCTCCATATGTTCGTCTAAAAGCGATAAGAATGATTCCTTTTCATTCGCTGATAATTTTTCGCTTTCCAGCAGGAATTGCATTCTTCTGGCTTCTCTGTTAATCTCCATCACGATTAAATCACGAGCCGTCAAAAAATCCTCTGCTTCAGTCGATTTCAGTGTAATAGAGATTACGGGGTACTGTCCCATATATTTTTCACACAGATCAATTTCTTTTGAAATCGCCAACCCATCAAACAGCCTTTTATCTGTGCCGATTTCAAAGAAGTACTTGAGCATACTCATATTTATGCTTTTTCCAAAGCGGCGCGGACGTGTGAAAAGATTCACCTTGCCCCAATTGCCCAGTAGTTCTTTTATCATTCCAGTCTTGTCAACATAATAAAAGCCCTGTGTAATTATTTCCGCAAAGTCTTCTATACCGATCGGCATTTTCTTCTTCTCCACACCGCTCACCTCCTCTCAGGCTGCAAAGCATAGCTAATTGTACCTTACCACAGAATATCCATTCAAATCAAGGTCTGTTTTTAGAACGTTGTATTACCCCTCATTTTCCAGAAATTATCCAGTTAAAATTCGTCCAGATCACCATCTTCCGCTTCTGAGCGATGGTTCATAATAATCTCCATTCCGCCGCCCTTCGGTTGGCGGCACAAATAGTGATGAAAGAGCTTATTTCACACTAAGTCCTCTATAAATTATCTTTTATTGCAGTCACAGCATATTTTCCGGCTTGCTCTTCCGCCCTGTCCAGCCGAGTCCTCTGGCCCATTTCTTCATACCATCAGCCTCTTCTTTATCATTCCCGTTGATAGTTTGCAGCATATCCAGATATCCATGAAGACCTCCGCAATCATCCACTACATTCAGCCCATCTGCTGCCATACAAACAGCTTTCTCGTTTGCCTCGACCTGCGTCAGTACCGGTTCTAGATCCTCCGAAATTCTGCTCATATCGTTATCAACAAAACCTCCGTCCCCTGTCTTACGGTATATCTCCTCAAGGGTGATTTTCACACACCAGTTGTCACCATAATCATAGAGATAGTACAGCGTATCAAAATATGGAGAAAGGTTAATATTCAGATCCCAGAATAAATCCAAACACATCCCCGTCCAGAGGTTCACCTGCTCTTCGTGCATTTTGACTACTGTGTTATATGGCTTCTTGTATGCTTTCTCTATCTCTTTCTTATAGGTGTTCGGGTGTAGCCATGACAGCTGATCGAGTTGGGAATAGCTCTGCCTCCAGTCGCGAAGTTCCGCAGCCGCCATTTTCATCTCTTCCATACACCCAAATCGTTCTTCATCCTCCATCTCCTCTTTCAGCAGCTCCAGCTTGCCGACCACATCGCCTTTCCACTCCCTCACACTATCCCGCTCTGCAGCAAATAACTCACGGACGGTCAGCCGTTCTGCAAGAAAGTTCCAATCCTGCTCGATTGCGACTTTGCTCAATATTTCCTTCAGCGTTGTTTCGTCCTTAAAATCAGAAAAGCGTCCGCGGAAATCGTCAATCTCCCACTGGTTGCCCAGATAAGAATCGCCGACCGAGTACTGGCAGAACGGTGCAGAATATTTCTTCTTAAACCAGGTCTTAACACTGACACCTGCCTTGTAATCATCATCCCAATATAGATCGCTCATATCATCTTCCGGGAACCGAAACAGGACTCCGCACAGGTCCGTATAGCCGCCGAGGGTTCCTGCCGTGAGAGCATCAAAGTCCTCCTGCGGTATGGAAAAATTGTGCAGATGGCTGTTCTGCCAGCCGAAAAGTTTCTGTATAGCATAATGCAAAGCATGAAGATTCATGGTTCCCGGGATAAGAATGTCGCGGGATATGGCGGATTTCGCTTTTGCCAGCTTGAGAAGTTCTGCTCTGCTTTTCGGCTGCATATCCATATCTTCATCCGCTCCGTAAACGAAGCCGCCGACTAAAGACAGGTGCAAAGCATAGACAGCGCCGTATTCTCCGTAGGTATCTCCACAGATGGCATCCTCCCTTGCACGATCAATAAGTACCTTTGTAAACTCCGAATCAAAGCGAAGGCTGGATAAAGAGGATGGTTTGGCCTGCTTCGATGACAAATTACTCACAAACACAGGTATACCGTCCGCATTCTCCTTACGCATTCCCTCTGCTGCTGCCTCCATCCGTTCCCTGTAGTCCCTGGAATACTGTGAATCTTCAGTCTGCTTTACTCCGTAATTCCCACGAGAGTATGGCATATAGGCATACACGGCATCCTTTGTCAGGGATAATTCCTGCGCAATCTGGTCTGCAGTCATTCCCTGCTCTAAGAGTTTCTTAACCTGCGTAGAAGACTTGCTGCTCCACAAACCGGCTGTTATCAGGATGCGCTGCGCTGTTACCATAGAGGTGTGGCAGTTCTGCGCTGTCTTTCGGACGGAATGGGTCTCCTCGTAATCCGCGGTTACCTGGGTGTATAGCTCATTGGTAACTTGCTGCTGCCCACAAGTATTTTCTTCATGTTCGGTCATAGTCTTGCTTCCTTTCGTTGTGGCTGTTGTAGACAGTATAACGAAGCGTCCTATAGTTGTCAACCTAGACTTTTGGCGTCAAAAAACAACATTTGAATTCTATTTTTACGCCATAGGTTTCTGTTCATTCCGGGTTGTATTCTTCCCTTTCAACAACAACCTTACACTGGCTCTTGTAGCAGGCAATGCCGTACTTCAACAGTGTGCGCATGCCATTGTTCTTCAGTTCCGCCGTATAATCATTTTCATTGATTTGCTGTAACGCCTTTTTGCACTCATGCTCAAACCGAGCGTTTTCTGCATACTTCACTTCAATGATAATGCCAATCTCTTCATCCTCAATCTCGATTGCAATGTCGTAGTATCCATCTCCGGATTCTCTGTTCGAGTCAACACTCCAGCCGTCTTTAAAACCAAGGATACCAAGAAGAAGTCCATGATAGAAGCTCTCCTTGAACTCTTTCCTAACGGCAGTATCCCTGACGCTGATGGTGTTCTTCATAAGAGCTGTGAATAACTTCTCTGTCTCCAGTGCATTGCCGCTCTTTAAAGCTTCACAAAAGGCTGAAACTGTCACACCTTCCTGTGCGATTTTCTTTTCAAACAGTTTTAACACAAAATCTCTGAAGATGCTGCGAACTTCTGTGTTCGGTATTGTCAGGCGCACCAGATTTCCTGACGGAGTTTCACTCTGGGTCAGATAACCTGTGGCATACAGCAGGCTCCACATGTTCTCTACGCTGTCATACATCGTATCATAGGTGAGCTGCTCTTCTATTTTTTTCTGGACGGTTTCTCCCGAAATCAGCCTTTCAATCTGGGTCTTTGTTACCCCATTGCCCATCTTCTGTATAAACCTTTGGACTTCCTCGTTTCCGCTTGAGTTTGCCCAGTAGCTCTTGGGTATTTTATTGGTGTCTGTCAACAGCTGATCACACCAATTGATAACATCCCATGGATTATACACATTGGCACGCCCGATTTTATATCCATCAAACCACTCTTTTGTTATATCGTAATATTCTCCCAGATCATAATAAGCAAGCATTTCCCGGACTTCTTCACCCGTAAAGCCAAACTGCTCATCGCATTCAGCTTCGAGTAGTGTGTACATCTTCGGATTGTTAAGTCCTGTAAAAATGCTCTCTTTGGACATCCGCAAACAGCCTGTTAAAACTGCAAATTCAAGAGCGGAATTGGTTTTAAGTGCCTGCTCGAACAGATTTCGAATCAGCAGCACCATTTCTTTGTAATAATTTTGCCTGTTTGCCATTGCCAATGGAACATCATATTCATCAATCAGTATTATGACTTTTTTTCCATAATGCTTCCGGAGCAGTCCAGACAGCGTTTTCAGGCTTCTATACAGTGTTTCGTCATCAATATCTTTATGAAGGAGGCTGTCATAGGATTTCTTTTCACTTGCGGTCAGTTTATCACTTTCCGCCAGGAAACTCATCCTTTCAGCCTCGTCACGGATTTCCATTGCAATTAAATTACGGCTTGTTTCGAAATTACCGGCTTCTGTAGCTTTCAAAGTAATAGAGATCACGGGGTACTGCCCCATGTATTTTTCACAAAGCTCCGTTTCCTTTGAAATTGCCAACCCATCAAACAGGCTTTTATCTGTGCCGATTTCAAAGAAGTACTTGAGCATACTCATATTTATACTTTTTCCAAACCGGCGCGGACGTGTGAAAAGATTCACTTCTCCCCAATTACTTAAAAGTTCTTTTATCAGCCCGGACTTATCTACATAGTAAAAATTATTCGTTCGTAATTTTGCAAAGTCCTCTATGCCAATCGGCATCCGCTTCTTTTCCACACCGCTCACCTCCTCTCAGATTGCAAAGCATAACTAACCTACCGTACCTATAGGTTACCATAGAACAGGTTCTCAAATCAAGGCTTGTTTTGGATCCTCACCACAAACCTGGAGTTTTCCAGATGGGTAAATGTCCTTTATAACGAACAGATGACTGCCGCGTTGGTCGGCCGTCTGACCCATCACTGCCAATTACTTCACAGATTGATTTCGATCCCGTTTCTCTGTCGGATACAGAGCCGTTAAAATGCCAAATCTCATCCCGGTAATGTCCCGCTTTGTCCGGTTTTCCTTCTGACAGGTCTTGCAACTTTTCGTCGTCCCATCCTTCAGGTACTGCGTTTGGACAAATGCGGTGTTCCCACAGTCACAGTGGCATTCCCATACGATACGTTTATTTTGCCTTTCTTCCGCGGGTCTAATCACAGTCAGGCTTCCAAACCGCTGGCCGGTCAGATCATCACGAACGATCTGCACACGCTTGCAGCCGCAGTTTGTCTTTACCCCAGCCTTGAGCTGAGAAGTGTACCGCAGAACAATATTACCGCAATCGCAACGGCAACGCCAGACGACCCGTCCCTGATCTCGTTCCTCCAACGGTTCAAGGGCCGTCAGCATACCAAAGCGTTGTCCACATGGCAAACTGTTGATTTTTTGAATTTCGATTTGCCATATAATCCCCCTTTTGCAATTATTATTTCCGCACGGAAATGCTAGAATATGCCTTCAAAAGAGGCTGCCTGAGTGGAATCATCCTGATCCACACCTTTTCAAAAAAATCCCACCAAAAATCTCCCGGGGCAAGCTGTTGCCCCTTGCGTGTCACGCTGGTAATCAGGCCAAAAATCTGCTCTCTCCGAATCGGCCCCTCGATCACTGTTTGGGCATCGCCCACCATGTAATAGCCATCTGTCTTTATCTTATAGATGCGGTGACAAACATACTGCCCGCTGCTGCGCTGGAAAAAGACAAAATCTCCCCGGCGCAGTTCACGATCTGGCTTTTTAAAGAAAATGCTGTCTCTCTGGTGAACGATGAATGGACTCATGCTGTTCCCAGAGACTATTATGCTGACTTCATGCCCTTGTTCTGTCAGTTCTCGAAGCATGGAGATATATTCTTTCGTATCAACGGTTTTGAACAACGGTTCTTCCAATGCGTTCAAATAGTTCAAATTCCTTTCTAATCAACGCAGGTTTCAAAGGTGTTACGTTGGGATACGTTTGTCGAGCAAATCGGAGTAGAAGCCCTGCTCCTCAGATGGCAGCTCCGTGATCATCTGGTGGAGAAAACTGACGGTCATATCGCACAGGTACTGTGGTTTTCCGTCGGTTTTGCCTGTTTCGCCTATACAGGCAGAGGGACATGATTGACAGAATGGTTTTAATCCGCAATAGATGCACTCATTACAAACAGGTATTTCTCTGCCCTGTGAAATAAGCTCCTGCCACGCCTGTATAAAGCCTTTTTCCTTCAAATTAACATGACAGGAATTCATGGAACCACAGGCAATCATATCGCCCTTCCAGCTGATCCAATAGTCAGAACGTGCGGCATGGCAGTGAAATCCCTTTGGAGCCGCCATATTTGCTGTCGGGATGCGAAGCAGGTCGAGGACGCCCCGCACAATAGACTGTCTATCTCTGTCAGGATTTTGCAGAAAAAGGATTTTTAACTTTGTTTCTGCCGCTTCCTCGGGCGTCATGCGCGACTGATAAAAATTATTTTCGCCGGTCGCTTTTCGGGTCGGAGGCAGCGTATAACAGGTGGGGACGAATACCCAGTCATATTCATAGGCGATCTTTACCATTTGCTCAATATCATTTCGATTTTCCTTCGTCATCGTGAAATTAAGCTTGCAGACTATATCCCGTTCTTTCAAAAGTTCAAAGGCCCGACTGACACGGGTAAACCCATTGAAAGAATGGCATAAACGCTTGTAGGTTTCATCACTGGCACCGTAGAGAGAAATATTGAATCTTTTGCAGCGATGAGTAGCAAAAAAATCCGCCCATTTTTCATCGATCAGGGTACCGTTTGTGTTCACCGTTATCAGGAAGCCCATTTGCTACAAGCCCAGATAAATTTCTTTGAAATCAGGATGCAGGAGTGCCTCACCGCCGGTCATGCAGACAAACAATGTACCGGCATCTCTCGCCGCCTCCATGATGCGCAGCCAGTCACTTCCTCCCAACAACGGCTGCTCCAGTTCCGAAGGAGAATGCCGGACATAACACATATTACAGTCCAAATTGCACAGCGGAAGCAGCTCTATGCCGTAGGAAAGCGGAAGAAATTGTGCATCCGCCTTGGACTGCAAATTTTTTTCAAAGGAATTTGCATCCCCCAGCAAGTCCATCAGTCGAACCCTCCAAATACGTTTCTAAGACTTCAACAGCGGAAGGATTCATGGTACAATCCAACCCGACGATATCTGTTTCCTGACATAAAGCGTCGAGCAAAGAAAATGCTTTTTCCTGATCCTCCTGATTCCATCGGTTGATGGTGGCTTCGCTGAACAACGCAAGTGTTTTTTCCGCAGGTGACAGTATTCGGGTCTGATCTGTCTTTGCCTGTCTCAAAACGACGATTGCACGCAGTGGAACACAGGCATTCAGGCAGTCAGGGGACGTTCCATGCCATGGAAGGCCGGCCACCATCCATCTGCCATGCTTCTTCCAGATCAGGTTTCTGTCCCCGTTAAAGCCAACCGCATTTCTGTGCTTTTTCCAGAGGTCGGCCTGCGTGCTTTTCCCGGTGCCGGAAGGAGCGCTGAACAAAATTGCCTTACCTTGATAGATCACGCTGGCAGAATGAAGCACAATCGCATTATGGTTCAACAGCAAATGTTCCAGCCCAATGTAATTGTAATATTGATGGTGCAATACTCCATTCCTCAGGATCAGATGAACTGTCTTTTCAATCTGCCAGGAGCAGACGTTCAAACGTTTATAAAGATCGCCGGGAACATAGTAATAGCGCTGCTCATAGTTATGACAGGAGATGACTTGTACACCGTCCCTGTCAAAAACCGGTATTCCATCCATCTGAATCGTATCTGTCTCTTTCAGATCAATGCAGTAATCGTCACATTCCCACTCTGGTCTTTCGGAAAAATCATCCTCTGTCATATGAGATATCAGGTCTGTGGGGCCGGAAAACGACAGAGAAAGAGGCCCAATATATAACTTGCGAATCATGTTCCCTCCCGGAAAAAATGCCAGAGAGCAAGCACTCTCTGGCATAAGATGCGTTTCTTTATCGCTTCGTAGAAATCAATAACTTTTTCCGTCGTAATAACCGGTGCCGCTATAATATACCTTAGCAATATGCCAGCCCATTCCATTGTTATACTTACTAGAAGCACTATTATCGTTAAGAATAGAACTAATATACGCAGCGTATTCTGTCTGTGCACTTTGATCAGGAGTTTCACTTGCCGAAGCATTCCAAATGGCATAATAATCTCCGTTATAGTAGCCGAAATAAAGATCATCACCGGAAGCAGAATGCGTCTGACCACCGATCAGGCAATACAAATCGCTCATCATTGTAACCTCACTGCAGGTTTCCATCACAGTGTGGTTCATCTGGAAATCCAGAACCTCAAAGTCGGGCTTCACATATTTTTTCATTACAAATCCTCCTATATCATCAATCATATGATTACTGTCCAATTTCATGTGTGCCGTTGCAAATAAATCAAATTACGCAATCAACACCAGATTTCTTGCTGCTGCTTTACTTATAAATTCAGCAACATCGGCCACCGCTGTTTCTTTGGAAACGTCATATTCCCTTGTCAAAGCGACGGAAAGTTCTTCTTTTGTACAAGCGTCTTTTAACAACTGCTTCCAGAGGAAACACCCTGTCTCCGTGAAACAAATAACTCCATCCAACTGCTGTGCGGATGCATTTACAGGAACAGCAATCTTTTCACCAGCAATCTCTCGAAGAATAAAATCAGGATTTGCACGGTAACATAAGGCAGCTTCTTGAAATCCATTTGCATTCAAATAAGCCTGAAATTGCTCATCCGGAAGCCTGGCCAATTCATCCAACGGCATATCACCGAGAGCAGGAATCCTGTGCACGGATGGCTCGCTTCTCTTTCGCTTGTTCTCTGCCATCCTCCGGCCCCCTTTCTTTAAGTATATAGCTATAAAAGAGATGGACGGGACCCTCCTCAACCTCTTTATAGCTTATGATATAGCTTTTGGTGGCGTTTGTCAACTGCGTTTTTGCGAAAATCCCTGTTTTGTTGGGAAAAATTTTTCGACATGACTGCCAATTTATGGTGAAATTACACTTGATAGTAGTCAGAATTTCAGTCAGCATGACTTACGCCCAAAATAGATTACAATTCAGGAGGAAACCAAAGTGGGACGACGTGGTGAAAACATTCATAAACACCAGGATGGACGGTGGGAAGCAAGGGTTCTTTATGCTCACACTTCCACGGGAAAGGGGCAATATCGGTATTTGTACGGAAAAACCTATGCGGAAGCAAAGGAGAAGCGAAATGCGCTTCTTGCGGAGCTGGCCGCTCCGGCCGCTCTGCCTGTAGCTGATCCGGAGCCTGTAGCTGTTGGGGCTGGAATTCGGTGCCGCAATCTTTTAGCGGAGTGGCTACAATCGATCAGAAACTCCGTAAAGGAATCTTCTCTCGTTAATTACTCGTACCTCGTAGAGAGCTATATCGCGCCGGCACTCGGTGACTACAAATTCTCAGAGATCACAACGGAGATCGTGGACGTTTTTCTGAAAAAGGAGCTGGAATCCGGACGGAAAGATGGGAAAGGCGGCTTGTCTCCCAAGACAGTCGGCGATATTCGTTCTGCACTTTTATAGGCAGTCGAATACGCCAGATGTAAGGATTACCGTTGCGGCATCAAAGGAAAGGTTTTCAGCCCCAAGGCTCCTAAAAAGCCTATCCGTGTGCTTTCCCATATCGAACAGGAGAAGCCGGAAGTAGTGGTATATAAATCCGACAATCCAGAGCACTTGGGTATTTTGATTGCACTATACTGCGGCCTGCGTATCGGAGAGGTCTATGCGCTGCAATGGGGAGACTTAAATCTTGAGGACGATCCCGACGGATGTTACGCTGGAGGAAGCCCGGGAAGAACGGCTGGATCGTATATGAAAGCATTGATTGACACCTGTGTTGTGATAGATTTTCTCCAGCGGCGGGAGCCATTTGATAAGGATGCCGTTCAAATCATGCGGCTGGCGGCAATGAACCAGTTCACCGGCTGCATCACGGCAAAATCCGCCACAGACATCTATTACCTGAATCACAGAGCAACGCACAGCGATAAGGAGAGCAGGACAAAGCTGAACCAGCTCCTTGCGATCATCGGGTTGTTGGATACCTCAGCGGAGGATATTTTCCACGCCATTTCATCCGATACCTCCGATTTTGAGGATGCGGTCATGATAGAAACGGCTCGCCGTTCCGGGATAGATTGCATTGTCACCCGCAATCAAAAGGATTATGAAAAATCGCCTGTGACGGTTTATTCCCCGGCAGAATTTCTCCGCATTTTGGAGGATGATGCGATCTGATGCTCATCATCAGGATAGAATTACCCTTTGAATGAGAAAAGCCGTCTCCTGTCATTGATACAAGAGACGGCTTCTTTCCGTTCACTATTCCATTTTCATACAGATGGGTTATTTAAGGTATGGCTTATAGGTTTCCATTACAGAATCAGAAACTCCATTTTTATACACTTTTCTGATGTCTGTGACAGCTTTGCTCTTTATGAGTTTTAGCATCTTCATTAAATCCCTCCTTCCATTGGCAAATTTGCAGCACTGTCCGTCTGCATATTCGATCCGGTATCTCATAAAGCCTCCTTATAAGTAGATGAGTTCTGCACAGATGATCTCCTCCGCCCGGTTCTGGATGCTGTTCATTGACTGCACCCACTTCCACCAATCACGGCGCTTTAAATCTTCGGTGACACCCTCGGATTCTTTCATCTGCTCGATGATACGTTCGTATCGCTCCTGTGCTTGTTCGTTCAGATCAGCCAGATATGTCCATAGGGTACAGGAAAGGAGAAGGGAGTTGTACGTTCCCGGACGATGTTCCTTCAAATAGGCTCTGTGCATCCGTCCCCAGCGTCCAATGGGGCGGTTTTCTTCCGGCAGAGCAAACTGCGGATAGTAGTAGTCACCGACCAGAACATAGTCGATGCCGTTTTCAGTGATCTTTTCAGGTAATTCTTCCATAGGCGACCTCCTGTATTCGATTTTTCAGAATCCAGCATTAACGAGATCTACCGCGGCATCGCCGCGAAGGGCGGGGAGGAGGCCAGCCATGGAACTATATAATAAGGAAATCCGCTGTATTATCAAGGTACAGGAAAGCGACGGCTCTTTCCCTAAATTTCCACAGGATTTGAAAAGATACTTGTATGACCGTTATCTTTATGGGAACTGGCCGTGGGGATACAGCTATGGTGAGCTGTATTCATATATCTTGGACGATGCCTGGGCTTATTTCAATGGCAGGCTGGACACCACAGTCAAGCCGCCGGTTGAACGGACAATGGATGAGATCCAGGATCTCCGCGAGCTATATGGCAATACGGCTGCGGAAATCAATGATCTTGAAAACTATATCACAGGCAGCGCTGTGACCGGGACAAATATGTGCTTCACCTGTACCACCACTGGAGAAGCCGACGACAGTGAGGATTATGAGGTTGAATGGCCAACCATTTTCTCACGTCAAAAAAGAGCGCTCCGAAAATTTTGCGTAAAAATTTACGCCGTCTGATCTAGGAAATTCTCTTGATAAATTAGCTAATTTGGAGTAAAATGAAATTAGCTAAAAGGAGGCGATAATATGGTAGGTGCTACAGCAACTGCAACGGAGATGCAGAACAATTTCGGAAAATATCTAAATCTTGTACTGGAAGGACAACAGGTTATTGTTACGAAAAACGGACGGGAAGTGGGAAGATTCATTCCCAAGGATGATGCAGTGTCGTACCTGACAGACTCATTAACTGGAATTCTGAAGGGCGATTTTAATCTGGATGAAGAAAAGACGGAAAGACTGAGGGAGAAGTATGAAATTACTGATTGACGCAAATGTGCTTCTGGATGTTCTTCAGAACAGGGAACCCCATGTAAAAGCATCTTCAATAATCTGGAAACTATGCGAGACTCATCAAGTAAAAGGCTGTGTTTCAGCACTCACATTTGCCAATATGGTCTATGTCATGCGTAAGGAATTATCCCCTGAAAAAATCGAGGAAGTATTAAGGACACTATCCCTTATATTTGACTTTGTCGATTTAAACGCAACCGATCTTTCCCGCGCAGCACAGATGAAATGGGACGATTTTGAAGATGCGCTGCAAAGTGTTACTGCTGAACGAATACATGCGGACTATATCGTTACAAGGAATGTAAAAGATTTTACAAAGAGCCAGGTGGTCGCGTTTACGCCATCTGAGTTGGTCGCCAGGTTATAAGAAACCTGCAAATATTATCACTAAAAGAAATGTATCTGGCACTATATTTGTTGTTGACCTCTTGAATTAACTTCATATTGACCACCTTGCGTGTCTCTGGAT
>JAJPZY010000083.1 GCA_021204085.1 Clostridiales bacterium
CAACTTATCATAGAAGATCTGATATATTTACAGAAATAAATTCACACACTCAACTCTTACGGAATATTACAGCAGTATTTTCTGCATCCCGCTCGGTAAGTATGAGGAAAAGGTTGCTTTTTATCCGATTCACACATAATATTGTGCCTGCGCATTCCACAGCGCGTAGTATTTCCCGTTTTCATCAGCCACCAGACCATCATGTGTTCCCTGCTGGACGATCTGCCCCTTATCAAAGACCACGATTTCATCGCAGAACTTGCAGGACGACAGGCGGTGGGAGATGTACACTGCGGTTTTGTCCGTGACAATCTCGTCAAATTTGCTGTAAATCTCCGCTTCCGCGATGGGGTCGAGGGCCGCGGTGGGCTCATCCAGAATGATAAAGGGTGCGTCTTTATACAGCGCCCGGGCGATGGCGATTTTCTGTGCCTCGCCGCCGGAAATCTCCACGCCCTCTTTATCCAGGTCTTTATAGAGCCAGGTGTCGGGTGTGTATTTGCCGCCAAAGCCGGCGTCGGTGAGTGCTTTCTGTACGCGCTCCCGGTCGTAGTCGCAGGAACCGGCGACATTTTCGCCGAGCGGCAGGGCAAACAGTTTGAAATCCTGAAATACGACGGAAAAGATGCCGATGTAATCCTCATAACGGTATTTGCGGATGTCGATTCCGTTTAAGAGAATCTGCCCCTCCTCGGGGTCATACAGGCGGCAAAGCAGCTTGATAAAGGTTGTTTTGCCGCTTCCGTTTGGTCCGACGACGGCCAGACGTGAGCCGACGGTGAATTTCAGATTGACATGGCGGAGTGCGTACTGTTCGCTTCCGGGATAGCGGAAGGAGACATCTTTAAATTCGATTTCATACTTTCGGTCGGAGCGTTTTTCCGTGGTCAGGCTGCCCTGATACATTTTGTTGGGAATGTCTAAAAATTCAAAGGTTGTGCCGAGAAATTCTCCGTTGATCCGTATCTCGGCGACTGCATCCAGCAGTGCGGAGATGCCGAGGAAAAACTGTGTGGCAGCGCCCACATACTGTGTGATTTCGCCGACGCCGAATGCCCCGCCCCACGCTTTCAGGCAGACGAAGAGGTAGACCAGGCCGACCACGCCCATGGAGAGAGCCGCGGAGGCGCCGGTCAAAAGCCCCACCGGGCCGCGGGCCGCTTTCCCGATGTCAGAATCCGAGGAAAACATGTTGGATCTGTCGAAATAGATGCAGCAGATATTTTCCTGCTGGCGGTACATACGCATGTCTGATGCGCATTTTTGCTCTGTAGTGGTGAAGCCGAAAAATCCGAACAGGCGGTTGCCGAATCTGGCTTTCGGTGTATAGTCTGAAAAATATTGCTGGCCTTTGCTGTATAAAAAAGGTGAAAGAACCGCTATCACCAGCAGTGCCGCCAGAACAGCGAGGGCAATAAACGGCGAATTTAAAAATGCCAGTGAACTGTCCGCGGGCACCTTTCGCAGGAACATGGTAACGGAAAGCACCGTGCCGCCGATAATCTGTACCAGCCCCAGAACAAAATCATGTTCAAAGATATGGAAGGCCATTTGAATGCCGAATCCTGAGTAATTTTCATTTTGTTTGATCTGGCTGAATAGGTCATAGATATATTCGCGGTCGATATCTGCATAATCGAGGCTTGTCATCTTTTCCATAAGAACCTGATCATCCATGCGGTATGCGACGTCGAGTGCGTATTCCTTCCAGCGGTTGCAAAGCCCTTTTAACAGTTGCAGGGCAGCCTGCGTGATCAGAATCAGCAGCACCCATTGAAGCAGCGTCTGCGGATCCCGGTTCCCGGCCAGTTCAGAGATCAGCCGGGCAGAGAGATAAATGGTGGCCAATGGCGCAACCGCTTCAAAAACAGAAGTCAGTGCGCTGGATAAGAAGACAGACGGGCACAGTTTCCACCAGATCTGCCATGCGCGGACATTTCGTTTCCATGCTTCCCGATAGGTCAGTTTCATTATGCTGCGCCTCCTTCCTGATAGTAGCGGCTCTGAACTTCGAACAGTTTCGCGTAGCCGCCGCCTTTGGCCAGCAGCTGTTCATGCGTGCCTTCTTCCCTGATAACGCCGTCCTCCATATAGAGGATGCGGTCGCAGAAACGCGTCGAGGCCAGGCGGTGAGAGATAAACAGGGAAGTCTTCCCCTGACTCATCTCGTTGTACTTAAGATAAATATCGTTTTCCGCGATCGGATCCAGCGCTGCGGTGGGTTCATCCAGCAGCAGGATGGCACCATCTTTATACAGCGCACGGGCCAGCATCAGCCGCTGTGTCTCGCCGCCGGAGAGTTCCACGCCGTCCTCATAAACCATGCGGCCGATGGGCGTCTCGATACCCTTTGGGAGAGCGCGGACTTTTTCTGTCAGGCCTGCGAGGGAAAGGCACTTCTGCACCTTTTCTTGATCAATTCCGTAGACGGACTGTGCGATGTTGACGGCGAGGCTTGCCTCCATCAGGGAAAAATCCTGAAATACCGCGGAAAAGAGATCATAGTATTCCGGACGATTAAAGGAGCGGATATCCATTCCGTTCAGTGTCACTTTGCCTTCCGTCGGGTCGAGGAACCCGCAGATCAGGCGAACCAGAGTGGTTTTCCCGGCGCCGTTTAAGCCGACGACAGCCACTTTCTCTCCGGGGTGAAGCGTCAGGTTCATGTCATGGATAATCTCCTTGTCCGATTCGGGATAGCGGTAGGAAACATGGGAAAGGCATATTTCATAATCGCCGTCCGATTTCGCCGGGACAGGAACACCGCCGGTAAAGCGAAACGGCTCCGGCCAGTTTAAATATTCCATAACCTGAGAGATTTCCAGGCATTCCTTGTAGAGGACGGAAGATTGCTCCAGAATCCCCGTAATCCACTCGGTAAAGCCGGAGATCGCCGCAAAGTAGAGCAAAAACTGCGAGGCCGGAAGTCCCTCGCGTAAGGTCAGCGCGATCAGGAAGATGTATGCCGCGCCGTTTCGGAAAAACGAAAGAATCAGGTCCGCCAGAACAGACAGACAGTAAATTTTTTCTCTCTTGTACAGAAATCCGCGGTATAATGCCAGCGTCTTGTTCCACAGCTCATCCAGCCAGCTTTTTAAGCCAAAGATGCGAATGTCCTTTGCGTAAGCCCGATCGGTGGAAACCTTATAAAAATACCGTGATCTGTGGATGTAGGCCGCCTGCTCCTCCCGGTGGTCATATCCCCACCGCTGTACCCTGCGGTTCACCAGCCAGCCGACGACGGTCGTCAGGATGACGATGACGAGGAGCAACGGGTTCAGATCCGAGACGAAAAACAGATAGACGCAGAATCCGAATACATTTGTCAGAACCAGAGCCCAGACTTTCCAGACATTTTCTGTGGGAGAACTGTTGCTGCTGCAGGCATCGTAGGATTTTTCTTCTACTTCAAGAAAACGGGTATTCAGACGGTTCGGATAGGAGGTATTGCCTGATTTTACATTTAACTGCCGGATGATCTCGATTCGGACGTCCATCCGCGGAAACATGGCTCCGATGGTCAGGTAATCTTTGATGCCGGCGCAGAGTACCAGAATGGCCGTAAACAGGGCGATGGTACCGAGAAGGGCGGACAGCGAGATCGCTGATTCCACCTGCTTTAGGATCATGGGTGCGATAAGCATTTCTGCCACGGATTTCCCGGTGCCAAGCGCGGCAATCAGGATGCAGCCGATGACGGCGCTCTTGCGGGTATGCCAGGCGTTTTTCAGCATGAACGCCGTGCATTGCCAGAGATTGTAGGTTGGTTTGGTTTGTTCTTTTCTCATTCGATTCACCTCTTGGGCTTATATTAGCACAAAATTCCTCAGAGGTGTGTTTTGGGGATGAATTGTATGTGATGGGGGATGAAATGCAATCACTTTACATCGTTGGCAGCAGAATCTCCGTGGTGAACGCCCCATCTTCGGAATTGCGGCTGATGTACCCCTGCAGGCGATCGACAATCGCGTCGATGCGCACCAACCCGAAACCGTGTCCCTCGCCTTTTATGGTAGAAAAGAGCCCATTTTGCTTTTTCAGTTTCTTGCCGGAGGTGAAGTTGGTAAAAGAAATGTAGAGTTGGGTGTTTTTCATATCCATGTAGACTCGGATCAGACGCTGGTCAGCCGGCAGGTCAAGGCTCGCCTCGATGGCATTGTCGAAGAGATTTCCGATGATGCAGCAGAGATCCAGCTCGCTGAAATTCAGCTTGACGGGAATCTGCGCGTCGACGATGACCTGAATATCCCGGAAGCGGGCAAGAGAAATTTTGGAATTTAAAATGGCGTCTGTCATGGGATTTCCGGTTTTGATGACGGTATCGACAGTGTTTAAATCCGTGTCAAGTTCGTCCAAATAGCGGCAGACAGACTCCCAGTCGCCGCTTGCGGCGTAGGCTTTCATGGTTTGGATGTGATTGCGGTAGTCATGCCGCCACCCGCGGATCTGGCGGTACATATTTTCTACCTCCGCGTAGTGCGTCTCGATCAACTCCTGCTGGTAGGCGGAAATCTGTTTGTCAATTTTCTTAGCTAAGATGCCCATGGTATCTCCCTTTTTTACGTAGTATTTTATCGTCCATTTGTATCCGTCGCAAAAACAAAGGCAATTCATCTCATCTGTATAATCGCCCGGTTCAGCCCCTCATAAGCGCCCCGCGGCAGCGGCAGGACGATGCCGCCCGCCAGATAAATATCGGATCGGGTGACGCGCCGCACCTGCGTCAGATTCACGATGACGGAGCGTCCCACCCGGTAAAAGCGGTCGTCCAGCTCACGCTGCAGGTCGGAGAGGGTCATTTTTATCCGGATCTTTTCTTTCGCGTGGATCGTCACGTAGTTGAGCTGTACCTCAGCGTAAATGATCTGCCAGATTGGTACGCGCACCGTCTCTCCGGACAAGTCGAAAGTCAGAACCTTCTCATTTTTCTTCAATTTCTCCACAGCGCGGTCAAGCACCGCGAAAAATTTCTCTTTTTTCAGAGGCTTCATCAGGTAGTGGAGCGCGGCTACTTCGTAGCCTTCCGCGATATAGTCGGAGTAGCCTGTGATAAAGACAATCTGCAGACTCTCGTTGTCCTGCCGCAGCTTTTTCGCCAGGCTTACGCCGTCCATGTCGCCCATCTCGATATCAAGCAGAAGGATGTCCCAGGCTTTGTCCGTTTCGTAGCAAAACAAAAAGCTCTCCGCAGAGGGAAATTCTTTCGCCTGAAAAGAAACAGCCTGTTTTTTTGCCCAGATATGAATCAGGGATTTTATGTATGTCCGGTCTGCGGCGGAATCGTCACAGATCGCAATGCGGTAACTCATATAGAACACCTCCCTGGTGATTTTGAGAGTATATTGTATGAAATATGTTTTGACTATGTAATTGACTTGTCTATCATTATAATCCTGTTATTTTCGTAAAGCAATGTTTAAAATATTAGCCTTAGAGATATGCTGTGGGTTGTTGCAGAATTCTTCTCAGAAAAAGTTGAGAAAAACAGCACTCGCGGCTATAATGTAATTATCAAATAATTGCAAGGAGAGATTTATGTCACGATATTTAAATCCCGGAAATGATGGTTTTGCATCAGCAGTGCATTCCGAAATATATGTAGATAAGACATTACTGTTGGAATTTACGAATAAAGTAATCGGGACGGAGCAGAGATGGATGTGTGTCAGCCGTCCGAGGCGGTTCGGAAAGTCTGTGACAGCGGGCATGCTCACGGCTTACTATGAGAGAGGCTGCGATTCCAGAGACTTGTTTCGGGGGAAAAAAATATACAGTGAAAACAGCTTTGAGAAACATTTGAATCAGTATCAGGTGATACATCTGGATGTGCAGTCTTTCAGACGAAGTAATGAAAGCGCTATGCAGTTAATTACGCGGCTTAATACAGAGGTGATTGAGGAACTTCGCAACGTGTATGTAGATGCAATTCGGAAAGAGGAAGATTACCTTCCGTCAGCCCTTGCCTCCATAAACGACAGGACCGGTGATTATTTCTTCCTTATTATTGATGAGTGGGATCTGATTTTCAGAGAATTTAAGGAGGATATGGTTGCGCAAGAAGCCTATATCGGGCTTTTAAGGGGATTGTTTAAGGATGAGGCTTCCAAGCGTTTTGTGAAATTGGCTTATATAACCGGAATCCTTCCAATCAAAAGATATAGAAGTCAGTCTGCTCTGAATAATTTCAGAGAATACACGATGATTTCTCCGAAAGCGATGGATCAGTATATTGGCTTCACAGAAGATGAGGTCAGAAAATTGTGCCGAGCGTACGGGATGGATTTTGAATTGGCTCGGCAGTGGTATGATGGTTACTCTTTCCCGAAGGTCCGGCATGTCTATTGTCCGAATTCTGTCACAAATGCCATGTTTGACGGTGAATTCGGAAGTTATTGGTCAAATACAGTTGCTTTTGATGATTTGCAATCATATATTTGCATGAATTTCGATGGATTGCAAAAAGCGGTGGTGCAGCTGCTGGCAGGAGAAAGGTATAAAGTTGATATTAGCAGCTTCCAGAATGATATGACCAGTTTTAAAAAACGGGATGATGTACTGACGGTATTAATCCATTTGGGTTATCTGGCGTATGATAGTATGTGTAAAGAAGTGTACATTCCGAATGCGGAGGTAAGAGGTGCCTTTGAATTGGCGGTTACTCATACAGATTGGGAACCTGTTATTAAAACACTGGAAGCATCTGAACGATTGTTGCAGGCGACGCTGAATCTTGAATCAGAGATGGTTGCGAAGGAGATAGAAAAAGCTCATATGCGCAATGCTTCTATTTTAAAATATCATGACGAGAATTCGTTGAGATGTGTCATCCGACTGGCCTATTATTCGGCAATTAACGATTATATTATTTTTGATGAGATGCCTGGTGGTATCGGGTATGCGGATCTTATATTCCTGCCGCGAAAAAACAGCAGTAAGCCTTTACTGGTTATAGAGTTAAAATGGGATGAAAACTCTGAGGGAGCGATTGCGCAGATAAAAGACCGCCATTATATGGACAGACTGGAGGATTACAGCGGGAAGATGTTGTTGGTTGGTATCAATTATACTAAGAATGACAGGGAAAAAAAACATACCTGTGTGATTGAAAAATGGGAAAAGTAGAATCTGCATCTAAGGGGATGTTGTTTTGATCACAGTTACATAAATGACAGGTAACCTGATAAAGTATATGGCGACAGGTAATGAAAAGGGGCATGTTTTATGCCCCCTTTTATCTACCCCCCCTTTAGTGCTGCATTTTTTCCATCACCATCTGAAAGATTTTCTGGCTGTATGGCACAATATATTTCTGATGCAGCGGGATCAGTTCCCGGTCATGATTGACCCGAACTTCGCAGGTATCTTTGAAAATCATGCAGGCTTCTTCCTCCGCCGTGCTGGCAGGCCATGCCGGGAGCAGTTCGGTTCCGGGATTCCCCGTTCTTGAAAAAGCGATAAGAGCGGAGAGCATCTTTTCCTCAAGCTCCTTCACACCCTCCTGCTGTGTCTGCGGAACCATATCCGTGTTACCGAAGAAATACGGTACATCAGCGCAGTGAGCCGGAACGCTGCCATGATCCATATTCATATCCTGGCAGAACAGGTAGGAGTATATCTTCGCGCCTGCTTTGGCTCTTTCTCTTATATAGTATTGCGTGTCCGGACGGAACTGAGAGTCCAGACAGAGCAGATCAAAGATCGGGCGTTCCGGATAAGCGTTTTTAAAGAGCGGAAGCATCTCTTGAACGCCTTCCTCTCCCAACTCCGCTTTCAAAATATCCATTGCTTCATCTTCGCTCATATGAAGGCGGTCTGCTCCCGCGGGAACAAAAGCAGAAAATTCACCGAACACTGTCCCAATCAGGACCGGAATGTCCAACGTCTCCTCCCGCATCGGAGCTTCGTCAATAAATCCGCAGAAATCATCATCTTTAAGCGGTGCCTGGCCGGTATATTCTCCTTCTTCCTGCAGCTTAACGGAAACATCATTATATGCAAGTTTCAGCAGTTCATAGGGAACAGTGGCCAGTTCCTCCGCCGATTTCAGATTCAGGCGCTCCTTTAATGCCGCTACGATTGCCGTGCCTTCACCTTCGCAGCCTAAAAAACTGTGCGTCACCGTGCCGCTCATAATCACCGCTTTGTGGTAAAGTTCGTCTGCAGCCGGCGTCTGCAGCAGTGCTGCGACCTTCCCGCCGCCTCCGGACTGCCCCCAAATTGTTACATTCCCCGGATCACCTCCGAAAGCGGAAATATTTTTCTGTATCCACTTCAGAGCCATCACCAGATCCAGCGTACCGTTGTTTGCGGAATGGCAGTAGTCCGGCCCTAAGGAGGAAACGTCAAGGTAGCCCAGAATGTTCAGGCGGTGATTTACCGTGACAACAACGACGTCGCCGTATCTGCTTAAATTATCGCCGTCGTAAGCCTGATGTTCAATGGCTGACCCAAATTCATATGCGCCGCCGTGCAGCCAGACAATCACCGGACGCTTTTTCCCGTCGCAGGCCGGCGTCCAGATATTCAGATTCAGGCAATCCTCATCGGAGAGCCAGTAACGGTGCGGCACCCCCAGTTCACCGTTTGGTCTTGATTTTGTCAGCAGGGGACACACAAAACCAAAGCAGGAAGCATCTTTCACCCCCTCCCAGGGATCCGGCTCCACTGCTTTTTGAAACCGTTTTGCGGTGGCGTAGGGGATACCCTTAAAAACGGTCAGATCATCCCATAGATAACCTTTTACTTTTCCGCGGGTTGTCTCAACAACTGCGGTCTCATCGTCACATCTGAAATAATGTGCCATATCAAATTCCTCCTTCTCCTTGTGAGTTTGAATTTTGATTCTATGTGTATTCTATCTTTCTGTGTCACCGGAAGTAAAGTGCAAAATACGCCGTATAATCTTTCCCTGATGTAACGGTAGCGTATATTTTTGGAAATGTCATTGAATTTTATTAAAAGGAAGGTGGCTCAACATGGTTCTAAAAACGTGATGAATCGGAAGACGCATGGTTAATAAAATGTGACAAAACAGACGAATTATGGTTGTGAAAATGTGATCTCTGTGAGACAATGCTGTACAAGCAGAATTATTCTATGCATAAGGAGCGACCGCGTATGTATCGAAAAGCAATTGAAAAACTTGCGGCATGGAAAGAAAGTAAGCTTCGTAAAACAAGGATCAATCGTTGATGTATAAAATATTATCAGGAGGATTTATTATGACCAGAGAAGAAGCATGGGCACTTTTGACCGAATTTAATAAAGAAGAGTTCCATCTGGAGCATGCGCAGATCGTAGAGCGGACGATGATGTATTTTGCAGACCAGTTAGGCTATGGCGAGGAGCGGGAGTTCTGGGGAATCGTCGGTCTTCTTCATGATCTGGACTTTGAGCAGTATCCGGATCAGCACTGCATCAAAAGTCAGGAGATCATGAGGGAGCGCGGCGTTGATGAGCGTATCATTCACGCGACGGCCAGTCATGGCTATGGTATTACCGTGGACATCGAGCCGGAGCATGAAATGGAAAAGGTTCTCTATGCGGTGGACGAGCTGACCGGGCTGATCGGCGCGGTGGTGCTGATGCGCCCGTCAAAGAGTGTGCAGGATCTGGAACTGAAATCCGTAAAGAAAAAGTATAAAAGCAAAGGCTTTGCCGCCGGCTGCGACCGGACGGTAATCCAGCGCGGCGCGGATATGCTGGGCTGGACGTTGGATGAGCTGATCACGAGGACAATCGCAGCGTTGCGGACGTTTCAGGATTAGGTGGTTTTTTTATTAGATTAAAAACAAGTCAGGCGCACAAAATCAGTGCGCCTTATTTTCTGTGTTTTCATTGTATTTTCTGTAAATTTCCAGGAGTTCATATCTCTTTTTGATATCCAGCTTCGTATAAATATTGTGGATATGCGCTTTTGCCGTTCCGACGGATATGTACAGCTCATCACTGATCTCCACATTATTCTTGTTTTCCAGCAGCAGCCGCAGAATATCCTGTTCCCGGGTGGTCAGCATATACTCTTTGCAGAAAAGATAAAATTTGGAAAAATCTTCCGAAGCTTCCGTCGGTTCCGGCGGACGTTCCGCAGCTTTTTGCTTTACGGATTCGTGCATCTCAGCTAGTGTCTTCGGGGGTTCCGGTTCAGCGGAAGCCTCCGCGGGGGAAGCATGCGCAGCGTCGGCGTCAGTGATGCGGGTAATGTCCTTCAGTTTTTCCAGCAACATCGGCAGAAGGAATGATGTGATCAAAATACTGTGGCAGATGCTCATCAGGTCTTCCGTTACGCTTCGGTTGACAATGAATGTGGAAACTTCTGTATAAATATCGATGTGGTAGATGACAAAAAAATCTTCCGCAGTGATCAGTACGGAAAGGATTGCCGTGCAGAGAAGAAACAGCCGGTATTTCCTTCGCATATCCATCGGGTAGTCGTTTTGAACCTTCGGGAGCTGTCTCAAACCGTATATGGAGAGAATAAAGGTAAAAACCTGCACCGGCGTGTAGTAAAAGAAGGATTTCGTGGCGCTGTCCGGAAGCATGGGCAGAAGCATCATGATGCAGAGCATGACAATAAAAATGCCATAGAAGATCGTTTTGTGTCTGGAATCAACCATATCGATGCAAATCTGGATCAGGCAGAACATATATCCGGCAAAGAGTAAGGTTCGGATGGTCGGAACGGACATAATGGTAGTATTGTAAAATTCGGCAAACCAGGAAATCGTCTCCGTCATGCGGACCAGAATATCAGTCAGCAGGTAAAAGAAAAACAGAAGCCCGCTGTACAGGTAAATCGGCCTGCGGTCTGACAGCCAGCAAAGCATGGCCAGCGTAAACGGAACCGTATACATAAAAATCAGAAGAAAGTTAAAAAGTAAAAGTGCAAGTTCCATAAGGCAAACCTCCGATCTGAGAATAACGAAAGAAAACCCCTGTGATTTTCATTGCAGTGAATCGTGCATGACAAAAGTCAAATAGTATCCGTATTCAGGAAATAAAATCAGTATAGCAGATTCTGATTTTACTGTAAATCCTGAATCAGGAAGAATTTATAGACAAATTGAACAAAAGTTTAGAGAAGTTTATGTGAAAAGTTTATAGAAAAGGCGGAAAATAAACCGGCTTTTGTTATAGAAACATTGATCTGCAGGTATATTTTAAACCCGGTTTTCAAATGCTAAAGTGATTTCAGAAAGTCACACACGGCTTTACTCGATGAGAAAAATGAAAGGAGATTATTTATGGAAAAGAAACGAAAATTTCGGATGACAGACGCCATACTGACTGTCATCTGCGTCGTATTCGTAGCGGAGGCGGCAGCGCCTGTGGCGGCCATCGGCAATTCCCAGTATTTCTGGTGGATCTTCATGATCATCCTCTTCCTGCTCCCTTACGGCCTCATCTCATCAGAGCTTGGAACTACTTATGATAACGGAGGCGGCCTGTACGACTGGGTGACCACCGCTTACGGACACAAGTGGGGCGGCCGGGTTTCCTGGTACTACTGGATCAACTTCCCGCTGTGGATGGCGTCTCTGGCAGTTATGTTCCCGGAGATGATCGGCATCATCACAGGAAAAGAGCTCGGCACGGTTCCTTCCATTATTATTGAACTGGCTTTCGTCTGGGTAGTAACATTGATTGCCCGTACCCCGACGGCAGACGCAGTCTGGATCCTGAACGGAGCGGCAGTGATCAAGGTGGTCCTGGCCATCGGCGTCGGCGTGTTTGGTATTTACGGAATGGTAACCAATGGTCTTGCAAATCCGATCACGATACGCAACCTGCTTCCGTCCTTTGATGTTGACAGTTTATCTTACATCTCGGTTATCATCTTCAATATGCTGGGATTTGAGGTTATCTGTACCATGTCTGAGGATATGGAGAATCCGAAAAAACAGATTCCGCAGGCGATTGTCATCGGTGGCCTGATCATCGCAATCATTTACATGTTTTCCGCGTTTGGTATCGGAGCAGCGATTCCGACATCCGAAGTCAGCACAGACAGCGGTCTGATCGATGCATTCATGCTCCTGACCGGAAAGTCCGGCGGCGTATTTATCTCAGCAGTAGCCATCCTCTTCCTGCTGACCCTCTTTGGGAACATGGTTTCCTGGTCTACCGGCGTTCATGAGGTTGCGGCTTATGCAGCAGACAATGGGGATATGCCGGCGGTCTTCGGCAAGAGAGACGCAAAGAACAACATGCCGGTAGGCGGCGTTATGGTAACCGCGGTTGTTGCTTCTATCGTAGTTGTGATCGCACCGTTGATCCCGAATGAAGATCTGTTCTGGAGCTTCTTCGCACTGAACCTGGTAATGTTCCTCTTATCCTATGTTCCGATGTTCCCGGGCTTCTTAAAGCTGCGGAAGACGGATCCGGATCGGGAGCGTCCGTTTAAAGTACCGGGCAGCGATGGCTTCCTGAAGGTGATGGCAATCGTGCCGATGGTATTAATCATTGTAGCATTGATCTTTACCGCGATTCCGATGTCATTGGATTCAGAGACATTATCAGCGACCCTGCCGATTACGATCGGAGCGGTGATATTCATTATACTTGGTGAGATTGTAACCCGTGTATCGGGGAAGAAAAGCAAGTAGAGAATGACAGAAAAATTGTAAATTTGCGGAGAATAGAAAGAACCCGTAATAATAACGTTTATATTTTTAAATTTCAATAAGGAGGAGAAAACAATGGCAAAGAGAATTGAAGGGACAACACCGAAGCAGGACGGCTTCCGTATGCCGGGCGAGTTCGAGGAGCAGACACAGATCTGGATGCTTTGGCCAGAGAGACCGGATAACTGGAGAAACGGCGCGAAGCCGGCGCAGAAGACATTTAAGAATGTTGCGACCGCGATCAGCGAGTTTGAGCCGGTAACGGTTTGCGCGACTCCCGCTCAGTATCAGAACGCGAGAGCGCAGCTTCCGGAGAATATCCGTGTAATTGAGATGGCCAGTGATGACTCCTGGGTTCGTGACTGCGGGCCGACCTTCGTCATCAATGACAAGGGCGAGATTCGTGCCAATGACTGGGTGTTTAACGCATGGGGCGGACTGGTAGACGGACTGTATTTTCCCTGGGTAAACGATGATCAGGTCGCACAGAAGATCTGCGAGATCGAGGGTGTGGATTCCTATCGTACCGAGGATTTCGTTCTCGAGGGCGGCTCTATCACTGTTGACGGCGAAGGTACCCTGATCACCACCGAGATGTACCTC
Source organism: Clostridiales bacterium (assembly GCA_021204085.1). GTDB lineage: Bacteria > Bacillota > Clostridia > Lachnospirales > Lachnospiraceae > Eubacterium_I. The sequence continues at coordinate 13,227 of JAJPZY010000083.1, forward strand.
TTAAGCGAAGGCCGTAATCCCGGTATGACAAAGGAAGAGATCGAGGAAAAGTTGAAACAGCATCTCAATCTGGAGAAGATCATCTGGGTGAAGGACGGTATCGATCCGTATGAGACAAACGGTCATATTGACGACGTAGCCTGCTTCGTCCGCCCGGGTGAGGTGGCCTGCATCTACACCGATGATGAGAACCATCCGTTCTATAAAGAAGCAAAAGCGGCTTATGAGACCCTCTGCAACGCGACCGACGCGAAGGGCAGAAAGCTGAAAGTACACAAGCTTTGTCTGACCAAGGAGCCCTGCTACTTAAAGGGTGCGGATACCATTGATTTTGTACAGGGAACACTTCCGAGAGAAGAGGGCGAGATTTCTATCGCTTCCTATATGAACTTCCTGATCGTAAACGGCGGCATCATCCTTCCGCAGTATGGCGATGAGAATGACGCACTGGCGATCGAGCAGGTTCAGGCAATGTTCCCGGAGCGCAAGGTTGTGGGCGTTCGGACAGAGGAAGTCGCATACGGCGGCGGCAACATCCACTGCATTACCCAGCAGCAGCCGAAGGCAAAGTAAGACAGGCATTTTCCTATCATCCTTCTAAATAAATATTTATTGCGTGTATCCCACTGCACAAAGGGGTGCGGTGGGAGGCACGAAAACAAAAAGCAGAAACTTACGGAAACCGGAGCGCTGGTTTCAGTAAAAATAAATATCATAAAAAAGGAGAACAGACATCATGTATGCAAACGGAGTAAGACATTTTATCGACACACAGGATCTGACCAAGGAAGAAATTCTTGATATTGTAAACCTTTCTCTTGAAATCAAGAAAAGCATTAACGCCGGATATTATCCGCCCCTTATGAAGGACAAAGTCTTGGGCATGATCTTCCAGCAGTCCTCCACCCGTACCCGCGTTTCTTTCCAGACTGCAATGGCGCAGCTCGGCGGACACGCACAATACCTTGGCCCCGGCATGATCCAGCTCGGCGGACATGAGACCATCGGCGACACCGGAAAAGTTCTTTCCAAGCTGATCGACGTTGTAATGGCCCGCGTTATCGATCACCAGACCGTTGTTGACCTTGCAAATGCATGCTCCATCCCGGTTTTAAACGGTATGTCTGATTACAACCATCCGACACAGGAGATCGGCGACATGTGCACAATCGTGGAGAACCTCCCGAGAGGCAAGAAACTGGAAGACTGCAAGGTTGTCTTTGTCGGCGATGCAACACAGGTTTGCGCATCCCTCGGCATGATCACCACAAAGCTCGGCATGCATTTCGTGCAGTACGGACCGAAGGGTCATCAGCTTCAGGACAGCCCGAGCGCAGCTTGCGTTGAGAAGATCAAACAGAACTGTGAGGAGAGCGGCGGCACCTTCCTGATCACGGACGACAGAGAGGCTGTAAGAGGCGCAGACTTCATCTACACGGATGTTTGGTATGGCCTGTATGAGAGCGAGATGCCGAAGGAAGAGCGCGTAGAGATCTTCCATGACTATCAGGTAAACCGTGAGCTGATGCAGCTCGGCAACCTGGGATGCAAGTTCATGCACTGCCTGCCGGCAACCAGAGGTGAGGATGTAACCGATGAAGTGGCAGATTCCGATGCTTCCCTCTGCTGGGATGAGGCAGGAAACCGCCTGACCGCTATGAGAGGTCTGCTGGTTTACTTTACACAGTACCAGAGAGAGGCTGAGGCGACCGAGCTTCAGAAGGCAGCGGCAAAAGAGCAGCTTGAGAAATTCATGGAGGAGAGAGGGATTAAATAATGGCTAAAATAGTAATCGCGCTGGGCGGTAATGCCCTGCAATCAAAGGACAGCGCTCCGACAGCGGAGGGACAGCTCGAGGTTGTCCGCTATACCTGTGAGCGGATCGCGGACATCAGTAAGAGCGGTTACGAAGTTGCCATTGTACACGGAAACGGCCCTCAGGTAGGAAGAATTCTTCTGGCTTCCGAGACCGCGAATGATGTGACTCCGGCGATGCCGTTTGATGTGTGCGGAGCAATGAGCCAGGGGTATATCGGCTATCATGTACAGCAGGCTTTAAAATATGCGCTCAGTGTCCGTAATATCAGCTATCCTGTACTGACGGTAGTAACACAGGTAGTTGTAGATGAAAAGGATCCGGCTTTCCAGAATCCGACCAAACCGATCGGTGCCTTCTATACGAAGGAGGAGGCGGATAAGTTGATCGCCGAGAGAGGCTATCAGATGAAGGAAGATGCCGGAAGAGGCTGGAGACGCGTGGTTCCCTCTCCGCTTCCGAAAAAAATCGTGGAGATTGACTCCATCCGGCAGCTGTGGGATTCTTCCATCGTGATCTCCTGCGGAGGCGGCGGGATTCCGGTCATCGAGCGGATGGACGGAACGCTGGAAGGTGTTGCAGCGGTCATTGACAAGGATTTTGCAGCGGAACTTCTGGCGGAACAGGTGAACGCGGATGTTCTCATGATCCTGACAGAGGTAGAAAAGGTTGCCATCAACTGGGGCAAGCCGGATCAGCAGAATCTGGATCATATGAGCCTGAAAGAGGCTGCGCAGTATGTGCAGGAAGGACAGTTTGCGCCGGGCAGCATGCTTCCGAAGGTGGAGGCAGCGATGAACTTCGCACGTACATTCCCGGGCCGGAAGGCGATCATTACCAGTCTGGATAAGGCGATTGATGCGCTGGAAGGAAAGACAGGAACGGTTATCACATTTGCGTAAAGGTTTGCTTGCGAGGGGAACCGAGAGGTTCCCCTCACCTGTGAGAGGAGCGAAAATAGTAATGAAAATCAGGGATTTGAAGATAGATTATCTGGAGGGTGTAAAACCTTTTGTTTCTTTGGAACAGGCGTGGGATCAGATGGTGACGGCGCAGGTTTCTACCCTTCCGGTGACGGACGACGAGGAAAACCTTCTCGGCGTTTTGACAATGGGGGATATTTCCAAAGCGTATGTTCATGATATTGAGGATATTGATCTGGATACGATTCAGATGCCTCTGGGGAATATTTTGCATGCGCTGAACGGAACCAGCATGACGCATCCCGGTAAGGTTGTGGCGCTGAAGGATGTTATTTTTATTCGCAGAGAGGGTACCCCGGCGCCGAAGGATGCCGTTGTGGTGCAGTCGCTTTATCCGGAGGATACGATTCGTAGGATTATCGTGCGCAGTTTTCCTGTAGATACGATTATGACAAAGGAAAATCTGGTGGTTTTACATCTGGAAGATGAGGCGGAGGAGGTTCTGAACTAGGTGGAACAGAGCCATTACCGCGGGTTCCCGGTTCTGGATGAGTCAGAAAAAGTGGTTGGTGTGATTCCGAAGGAGGAACTGTTTTATCACCGCCATGTCAGAGTGGAATCGGATCCGAATATTACTTATATCCGACAGGAGGATATCAGGGAGACACTGTTTAACGCCGACGGGCTGTACGATGAGATGGTCGGGTAGCGGCGGACAATTTATTGTTATGCAGGGAATCGGTCCGATATCTTCCGGATTAGCTTGCAAAGAACATTTTGTTTACAGCCAGAGGATGTATTTGCAGAAAGAGGGATATGAGATGACGGTTGACAGACAGCTGGTTTCCTAACGGAGAGGGGGTTGCTATGTCAACAGGATTGATATCCGTGATTATTATTTGTATCGTGATTGTCGGTGCGATTGTTACCAAGAGATGTACGGAATTCCTTTTTCTCGGTTCCATTCTCGGGGCACTGGTATTATTCGGTAAAAATATGCCTGTAGAATATGTGGGCATTCTGGAAGAGGTGGTCGGCGACCCGGATAATGTATGGCTGTGGCTGGTCTGTGGCCTGTTCGGAAGCCTGATCGCTCTTCTGCAGGCTTCGAAGGGCACCTTCGGTTTTCAGAAAATCATGTCGAAAATCTGTAAAACCGAGCGTAAGACCATGCTGGCTTCTTTTATTCTGGGCATTCGGGAGTATGAAAAAAAGTCTGTAAAAGTTTAAATGTTAGGTCTTCTATGAT
>JAJPZY010000141.1:0-14951 GCA_021204085.1 Clostridiales bacterium
TCAACTTATCATAGAAGATCTGATATATTTACAGAAATAAATTCACACACTCTGAGGAAATCACCCCGATAACCGATCAGACCCCGGGAAGGAATCCGGAAGGTCAGGCGGGTATAGCCGCCGCTGATGCTGCCCATATTCTGCAGTTCACCTTTTCTTTGGCTCAGCTTCTCAATCACGATGCCGGAAAATTCATCCGGAATGTCCACATAAACCAGTTCCATAGGCTCTGTCCGCTTTCCGTTTTCATCGGTGTGATAGAGAACTTCTGCTTTGGAAACAGCGAATTCATAACCTTCCCGCCGCATGTTTTCAATCAGGACGGAGAGATGGAGCTCTCCGCGTCCGGATACTTTGAAGCAGTCGGCGCTGTCTGTTTCTTCCACGCGAAGGGATACGTCGGTATTCAACTCGCGGAACAAACGGTCACGGATATGCCGGGAGGTGACGTATTTCCCCTCCTGGCCGGCCAGCGGGCTGTCATTGACCAGGAAATTCATGGCAATGGTGGGCTCGGAAATCTTCTGGAAGGGGATGGCAACCGGGTTTTCCGGTGCGCAGATGGTGTCTCCGATGTGGATGTCTGTGATGCCGGAGATTGTCACAATGGAACCGATCTGTGCTTCCCGGACTTCTACTTTATTTAATCCGTCAAATTCGTACAGCTTGCTGATGCGTACTTTTCGGGATTTCTCCGGCTCATGGGCGTTGACAATGACGGCATCCTGGTTTACTTTGATGCAGCCGTTATCTACTTTGCCGATGGCAATCCGTCCGACATACTCGTTGTAATCAATGGTGCTGACCAGTACCTGCGTATTTTCATCCGGGTCTCCTTCCGGTGCCGGAATATAATTCAGGATCGTCTCAAACAGCGGTGTCATGTCCTTCGGTTCATCGGCCAGATCCAGCGTGGCGTAGCCGTATTTTGCGGATGCATAGACGAAGGGGCAATCCAGCTGTTCGTCTGAAGCGTCCAGATCCATGAAGAGTTCAAGCACTTCGTCAATGACTTCCTCGGGGCGCGCCTCCGGGCGGTCAATTTTGTTGATACAGACGATGACCGGCAGATCCAGCTCCAGAGCTTTCATCAGCACAAATTTCGTCTGCGGCATAGCGCCTTCAAAAGCATCCACTACGAGGATGACGCCGTTCACCATCTTCAGTACACGTTCCACCTCGCCGCCGAAGTCGGCATGGCCCGGGGTATCGACGATATTGATTTTTGTATCTTTATAAAACACAGCTGTGTTTTTGGAGAGAATCGTGATGCCTCGCTCCCGTTCGATATCATTGGAATCCATGACTCGTTCCTGGACAGCCTGATTCTCGCGGAAAACGCCGGATTGTTTTAAAAGATCGTCAACGAGTGTGGTTTTTCCGTGATCGACATGGGCGATAATTGCGATGTTGCGTATATCTTCTCTTGTTGTTTTCATAAACTCTAACCTGCCTTTCATGGGAATTTTGTAGTATCCCTGCTGCTTTTTGGGAAGAGGCTCGAAAAACCTGCGGTTTTCCTCGCTCGCTAACGCTCGTTAAATGAGTAATAAAACATCTGTGTATGCCAGCACACACATCTATTTTCTTACTCATTTTCCTCTGCCCAATACGCACATTGTAGCAGATTTTTGATTTTTGGCAAGAAGAATATGTTTATTGACAAATATCGAGGGGATATTACATATTTTTAATGTATGATACTCATAGTTCGCCGGAAAGACAGGGCTGTGATCTTATGATGCGGTTTCGGTGAATAGACTGGTGTATTTTTGCATAGATATTAAGTACAGTTATTTTCGAGCACTGTATTTGTATCTGTGTGCAGGATTTTTATATCATAGGAAAACCTTGCTGCTGTCAAGTGTTACAGTGCATGATTTTCAATGATGTAAAAGCGGACAGTACACTGGGATATAAAAGTACAGGTGAAGAAGGGAGCATACATAATGACGGATAAATTGTTTGAAAACAATCAGGTATCCATGACGGGGGAGATCGTGTCGGATTTTCGTTACAGCCATGAGGTATTCGGAGAAGGCTTTTATATGGTAGAAATTGCTGTGAATCGGCTGAGTAATTACGCGGATTATATTCCGCTGATGATTTCAGAGCGGCTGATTGACACAGAGAAGGATTACATGGGGCGGCTGGTGCATGTGACCGGGCAGTTTCGTTCTTATAATCGTCATGAGGAGAGAAAAAACCGGCTGATGCTATCGGTTTTTGTCCGGGAAATTGAGTTCCCGGAGGAGGTAGAGGAGGGAGAGAAAACGAACCAGATTTTTCTGGACGGGTATCTCTGTAAGGACCCGATCTACCGTAAAACGCCGCTGGGCAGAGAGATCGCTGATGTGCTGCTGGCGGTAAACCGCTCTTACGGCAAGTCGGATTACATACCCTGTATCTGTTGGGGACGGAATGCCCGTTTCGCTTCCGGTTTTGAGGTGGGCAGCCACATTCGGATGAACGGACGCATCCAGAGCAGGGAATATGTAAAAAAGCTGGAGAATGAGGAAACGGAGCGCCGCATTGCCTATGAAGTTTCGGTGAGCAAGGTTGAACTGGTACCGGAAGAATAAACAGTTGTAATTTTTCCCTTTGTGTGTTATAATAAATAAAAGTGTTTGTCAGAAGACGATTACGTTTGGGAGGAAATGCAATGCCTATTTTCAGAGGAGCAGGTGTCGCGATCGTGACACCGATGAAAGATAATTATGAAATAGATTATGATGCGCTGGAGCAGAATATCAATTACCAGATTGATAACGGCACAGATTGTATTGTAATCACGGGTACGACGGGCGAGAGCGCCACGATGACAGAACAGGAGCATGTGGATGTGATCCGTGCGGCGGTAGAGTTTACGAAACACCGCATTCCGGTGATTGCAGGAACAGGGAGCAACTGCACAAAGACCGCGATTGAACTGTCCAAAGCTGCGGATGAGATTGGCGTGGATGGTGTGCTGGTAGTGACTCCTTATTATAACAAGGCGACTCAGAAGGGATTGGTGGCTCATTATACAGCCGTTGCGAATGCAATCAAAGCCCCTCTGATCATATACAATGTTCCGTCCAGAACCGGATGTAATGTTTTGCCGGCTACTGTGGCTGAGCTGACGAAGAATGTGTCGAATATCGTCGGTATCAAGGATGCTACCGGCAATCTTGCTCAGGCGGCAGAGATGATGCATCTGTGCGACGGCAATCTTGAACTGTATTCCGGCGAGGATGGTCAGGTGCTTCCGCTGCTTGCGATCGGCGGAATCGGAGTGATTTCCGTTTTGTCCAATGTCGCGCCGCGCCAGACTCATGATATGGTGATGGAGTATCTTGAGGGCGACCGGAAGAAAGCGATGCAGATTCAGCTTGATGCGGTTCCGCTTATCAACGCTTTATTCTCTGAGGTGAACCCGATCCCGGTGAAGGCAGCGATGGAGATGATGGGGATGAAAGCCGGAAAGCTTCGTGCTCCGCTGACAGAGATGGAGGATGCGCACAAGGCGATTCTGAGACAGGAGCTTGTAAAGTTCGGGCTGCTGGATGCGTAAAATTATATAAGAATATTGAGTTTCTTCTGAGAATAACCAAAGAATTACGTGTAGGATGCGGCAGATGCCATAGGTATATTTTCAGGCAACTTTGTAGGGGCGCTTTTAGCTGAGACAAAATCCAGCACTTACGGAGACTTAGGCGCGAAGGCTTTCCTGAGCGTCTTAGTCGCAGTTAGTGATTAGTTCGTCGAAGCGTTGCCCCGGTTGCCTTAAAATATACCTATGGCATCTGCCGCATTCGTCATATAAAAGAATGGAGGATAAATCTTATGACAAAAGTAATTATGAACGGATGCAACGGGCACATGGGCCGCGTGATCAGCGACCTTTGTGCGCAGGATGAGGACATCGAGATTGTTGCAGGCGTGGATATCGACACGACAAAGAATTATGAATTTCCGGTGTTTGGAAAAATTGCGGACTGTGATGTGGCGGCAGATGCCATTATTGATTTTTCACATATCAGCTGCATTGATGCACTACTGGAGTATAGTGTGGAAAAAGAGGTTCCGGTCATTGTCTGCACAACGGGACTTTCCGCAGAGCAGGACGCGGCGGTCCGGGCGGCAAGCGAGAAAGTTGCAGTTTTAAAATCTGCCAATATGTCGTTGGGAATCAATACGCTGATTGAATTATTAAAGACGGCGGCGAAGTCTTTGGCGGGCGCGGGATTTGACGTGGAGATTGTGGAAAAGCATCACAATCGGAAACTGGACGCACCGAGCGGAACCGCGATCGCTCTGGCAGATTCAGTCAATGAAGCGATGGATCAGGCTTATACTTACAAGTATGACCGTTCCTCCGAGCGAAAGAAACGCGATTCGAAGGAAATCGGCATCCAGTCTGTCCGCGGCGGCAATATCGTGGGCGAGCATGAAGTGTTTTTCTGCGGCACCGATGAGGTCGTCACTCTGAAACATACCGCATATTCCCGCGCAATTTTCGGGAAAGGAGCAATTGAGGCTGCAAAATATCTGGCGGGGAAGCCGGCCGGTTTCTATGACATGGGGGATGTCATCCGCGGGAAGTAAATTACAAGATTAACATGGCCCTGAATAGTTACTATAATTTAAAGAGCGGAGTGTTAGATATGGGGTTTGCGAAACTCTTCAAAATTGTAAATGGAATATGCACAGAATACACTTCATAGTGACTTTGCTAAGTTCAGTCATCGCCGTTGGCTCGACTTTGCTAAGCGACGCTGCATACAGGAAAGCAGCCAATCATCCTGCGCCTTTCAGCTTGGATTCTTGGGCTTTCATGGTAAAGGAGGCTTCTGATGTCTCCGTTGAAGTCGTATTTGTGCATATTCTCGAAGTAGTTGGGAGTTTCGCAAATATATAAATTAATGATGTGAGGGGGAAATAATTTTGAAGAGCGCAGATCTGAAGTATCTAACGGTGCTGGCGAACCAGTATCCGAGCATTGCTTCTGTTGCCACGGAAATTGTAAATCTGAAAGCAATTATGAGTCTTCCGAAAGGAACGGAGCATTTTATTACGGATGTACATGGGGAATATGAGCAGTTCCGCCATGTCATGAACAGCGGTTCCGGTGCCATCCAGAGAAAGATCGACGACGAGTTTGGCAGTACGCTCGGCATACCGGAGAAGCGGACGCTGGCGATGCTTATTTATTATCCTGAGGTCAAGATCCGGCAGATTCGTGAGCAGATTCCGGATGAGGTAAACATGACGGACTGGTATCGGGTGACTATTTTTCGTCTGATCCGGGTATGTAAAAATGCATCGTCCAAGTATACCCGTTCAAAGGTGAGAAAATCTCTGCCGAAGAATTTTGAGTATATTATAGAAGAACTGATGACCGGCCGCCCGGATGTGGCAGACCAGGAATCTTACTATAATGAGATTATCAATTCTGTCATTCAGACCGGCAGGGCAGATGAGCTGATCTGTGATTTCTGTTATCTGATCCGGCGGTTTACGGTGGACCATCTTCATGTGGTGGGCGATATTTTTGACCGCGGACCTTATCCGCATCTGATTATGGATGAGCTGATGCAGCATCATTCCGTAGACATCCAGTGGGGCAATCATGACATCCTCTGGATGGGAGCCGCGGCAGGATCAGAGGCCTGTATGTGCAATATGCTGCGAATCTCAGCGCGGTACGGAAATCTGTCTATACTGGAGGATGCTTACGGGATTAACCTGATTCCGTTGATGCGGCTTGCGATGGAGTTTTATCCGGAACCGGTCAGCAAAGCATTTACGGTACATATTTCCGATGACGAGTATGACCGCAGTTTTGCGGAGATTGACGCGAAGATGCAGAAAGCCATTTCGGTCATTCAGTTTAAGGTGGAGGGTCAGACAATCCTGCGCCATCCGGACTGGGAGATGGACGACCGGCTGCTCCTTGGCAAAATTGATCCGGAGAAGGGGACAATCCTGCTGGATGGTGTGGAGTATCCGTTGAATGATACTTGCTTTCCGACGATTGACTGGGAACATCCTTATGAGTTAAGTCCGGAAGAGCAGGATGTGGTAAATCGTCTGAAAAACAGTTTCCGTCAAAGTGAACGCCTGCAGCGGCATATCCGCTTTCTCTATACGAAAGGCAGTCTCTATAAAGTATATAACGGAAATCTGTTATTCCATGGCTGCGTGCCGTTAAATGATGACGGCAGTTTTCAGGAGGTAGAGCTTTTCGGGGAGAAATACAGCGGAAAGGCACTTTATGATATTCTGGAGCATTACGCGCGCAAAGGATACTATTCTCTGGATCCGAAGGAAAAGAAGAACGGCGAGGATATTCTCTGGTATATCTGGCAGAGTAAAAATTCACCGGTTTTCGGAAAGAAAAAGATGGCTACGTTCGAGCGGTACTTTATTGACGATGCGGCAACTCATAAAGAACCGAAAAATGCCTATTATAAACTTTACGAGCAGGAGGAAATTCTGGATAAGATTCTGGTGGAGTTTGGCCTGGATCCGAAAGGCGCGCATATTATCAATGGCCATGTACCGGTGATTGTGAAAAAAGGAGAGTCACCGATGAAATGCGGCGGAAAGCTGCTGGTGATTGACGGCGGATTTTCCAAGGCTTATCAGCCGAAGACCGGAATCGCGGGATATACGCTGATTTACAATTCTTACGGTCTGATTCTGGCAGCGCATGAGCCTTTTGAATCGCTGGAGAAGACTGTCCTTACCGAGACCTGTATGCATTCACATATTGTTATGGATGAAAATGTAACAAGGAGAAAGATGGTGGCTGATACCGACATCGGTGTAATGCTTAAGGAACAGATCGAGGAGCTGGAGGAGCTTCTGGAAGCGTATCGCAGCGGGGCAATCGTGGAGAAAGAGTAAAGGAGATAAATGTCGTAGTATGGCGGTATCCTGCGCATCCTGTGCGAATGTTATGGATTAATTTTATTAAGGTAAAAAGAAAATACTCCCCGGCATGTTTTTGCCGGGGAGTATTGATGTATATATTTTATGTTTTACATATCTACGTCAACCAGCTGAGAAGTGCAGTTCGGGCAGCGGGTGGCTGCGATATTGATCTCAGACTGGCAGTAAGGGCAGACTTTTGTGGTCGGAGCCTCCGGTGCTGCCGGCTTTTGTGTCTTGGTACGCATGGTGTTTAAAACTTTTACGATCAGGAAGACAACCAGTGCCATAATGACAAAGTTGATGACATTGGAGATAAAGGAACCGTATTTGATGACGGCGGCTCCGGCACTCTCGGCGGCTTCAAGTGTCGCGTATTCCTGTCCGTCTAATGCAACAAACAGGTTGGAAAAATCAATGTGTCCGGTGAATAATCCGAGGAACGGATTGATAATGTCATTCACCAGAGAACTGATGATGGCGGTGAATGCAGAGCCGATGATCATGCCGATGGCCAGATCCATCATGCTGCCTTTTAAAGCAAACTCTTTGAACTCCTGGATGAATTTTTTCATAATTTAACTTTCCTCCTTTATGCAGAACAAAATGATAGGGATATCATAGCACAAAAATAAAACATCGTATATATTTTTTTGTTTTTTCTGCATGAAATTCTCTGTGAAATCATTCTAATTGAACCCGATGACTTTCTGAGAAATCTTATATATGGTCAGAGCAATGCCGCGGCCGCCTTTCCCCGGCAGATGGAGTGTCTGCCCCATAATTCGTCTGCGAAGGTAGTGGAAAAGCCAGAGATCTTTTTCTTTAATATATGTCCATAGTGCTCTCTTTTTTTCAAGATTCTCTTCTGTTCCGGATTTGATCAGAAGCACGGTGGAAATGACGGTGATGATTTCCAGATAGCTCAGCATATAGCGGCGCAGGTGCCGGTCAGGGATTTTGTGCAGGTCATAGGCGTTGATCATGAGTTTATTTACGCGGATCTGCTGATCAATGCGCCGGATCATGGTCTGTTCGTTTACGGACTGATCTTTCCGCCCGATGTAATAACGGTAAAAATCCACATCAAGGTAGTACATGGTTTTTACATAGGGCAGCGGCACATATACAAAGAGGTTGTCTACATAGAATGTATGCTTCGGCAATACAAGATGACAGTCGCGCAAAAGCTGTGTCCGGTAGATGACGGAGTGCATGAGAATGTATTTCCCGACTTTAAACTTTCGCGTTTCGGACCAGTCAAACAGCTGCCCTTCCGGAAGCTGACGCTGGTAACGCATGACTTTTTTATGCTTGGCGCCTTCTTTCTCGTAGACAAAATTGCTGATCATCATGTCCAGCATACAGCCGGAACCGCAAAGATTGCCAAGGGTTTTCAGGATCTCAAGATAGCTTTCCTCGTCTACCCAGTCATCGCTGTCCACTACTTTGAAGTAGAGTCCGGTTGCCATCAGAATGCCGGTATTGAGTCCTTCGCCGTGACCGCCGTTTTCCTGGTGGACGACTCTGACGATGGAAGGATATTTCTCAGCATATTCGTCTGCGATGGCTCCGGTATTGTCAGAGGAACCGTCGTCCACAATGATGATTTCCACATCCTCGCCGCCGGGGAGGAGTGAGTCGATACAATGTCTCATATAATCCTGCGAGTTGTAACAGGGCACGGTGATGGTGAGCAGCTTCATAGCGATTACCTCTTCTCTTTTTCTGAATATTTCACGTTCATAAATTGTTCATTTTTTATTTAAAAAAATCTCAAAAACATCACACAAAGATGACACATTTCATGGATATACTCTAACCATAAAATAACTTAATTACGAAATACCACACATTCCTTTTTATAAATCTTTTTCATGTATAGCCGGTGCTCACGCATCGGCTTCCTCTTTTTATAAACCATTGTAAAACAAAAACAATTTACTGTAATGATATTTTTACAATGATTCAAAGAGGTATCCGGTGTAGGCCGCAAACGCGGACGGAATCGGATAGTGTGCCTGTGCATCCTCAATTTCTACAAACAGAAGGCCGGCTTCTTCGCTGGTCAGTGAGTCTACCTGAACCATATATCCTGTCATCTGCCATTCCACGTGGGAAAAAATGTGTTTTGCATCGGTGAGCCGTTGAATGCGGAGCGGGTGAAGGTTCATCTGCTGTACCGCCTGCACGGCTTCATCCTGTGAGAGATGTCCAACGAGATTCGGAAACTCATATAATCCGGCAAGCAGTCCCCTGGCAGGGCGCTTACGCAGAACTACGCGGCCGCCGTCACGGATGATCAGAATCGTGCGGTTTTCACTGCGGCGCGCGGTAGCTTTCTTTTTTACGGGAAGTGTGCGCCAGGAACCCTGCTGATAAGCTCTGCACAGGGTTTGCCAGGGACAGTCGTCACAGAGCGGCTCGCCGTTCGGCAGACAAATGGTTGCGCCGAGATCCATGAGCGCCTGGTTAAATTGCCGGGCATGCTCGAGGGGAATGATTTCCTGCAGCCGCTGTTCTGTCCGTGTGCGGACGGACTGTCGGGAAATGTCTGATTCATCAGCAGTGACTCTCATGATCACGCGAAGGACATTCCCATCTACAGCCGGAACCGGAAGGCCGAAAGCTGCGGATGCGATGGCGCCGGCCGTGTAGCATCCGATGCCTTTTAAGGAAATCAGCTGGTCAAAATCCGCAGGAAGCTCACCGCCGTATGTATCGATTACCTCCCGCGCCGCCTCCTGCATATTGCGGACACGGCTGTAGTAACCGAGCCCTTCCCACAGTTTCAAAAGCTGATCTTCCTCGCAGGAAGCCAGATCCTGTATTGTGGGAAGCGTTTTCATAAATCTCTCAAAATATGGTTTTACCGTTTCTACCCGAGTCTGCTGCAGCATAATCTCGGATACCCAGACCCGGTAGGGTGTGACATTTTCACGCCAGGGAAGACGCCGGGCGTGAACGACATACCAGTCAAGCAGCGGGGCGACAAGCACCTTCAAATCAAAGTTGTTTTCCATATAGAAAATATAGCATAGTGTGCAAGGATATTCAACGGAAAAAATCTTCCCGGTTCCGGTACTTTCTATTATTATCTTTGATTCAACTGACAAATTCTTTACTCTATAATCTTTCTGCATTACCTGATGATTCAAAATCTCCCCGTTACAGGCAATCCAGTTACAACTTGGATGACAACGAAAAGGGGAAATTTTATAATAAATATCATAAAAAATGTTCTGGAAAAATTTGCTACATAAAAGCAGAGACTTTTCGTTACAATAGCTTGGAAGGAGAGAGCGTTATCATGAAAAGAATCACAGAAACGGAAGTTCAGAGTTTTGCACAGGCTCTTCGCGTGAATGAAAAGTCAACTGCTACGATAGAGAAGTATACATCGTCCCTCCGGCGGTATATGCAATGGTTAAACGGATCACCTGTCAGCAAAGAGCGGTTGGCGGCATTTCGCGATCACCTGCTGGAGACACTGAGTGCAGTGACAGTAAACGGGATTTTATCTGCGATCAATACCTGGCTTCGATACAATGGCATAGAGGATTGCCGGGTAAAGCTTTTAAAGGTCCAGCGCAGGGCATTCTGCTCTTCTGAGAAAGAACTCAGACGAGCAGATTATGATTTGCTGCGTAATGCGGCGAGAGAAACGGGAAATGAGCGTTTGCTGCTGGTTATAGAGACACTTGGCAGCACAGGAATACGCGTGAGTGAGATTAAATATATAACGGTAGAAGCAATTCAAACAGGCAGGGTAGAGATATCCATGAAAGGAAAATCCCGGGAAATACTGATGACCGGGAAATTATGCAAAAAATTGAAAAGTTATGCGAAAAAGAAGGGGATCACCTCCGGTGAGATTTTCCTCAGCAGATTCGGTGCGCCCTTATCGCGCAAACGGATCTGGAAGGAGATGAAGGACCTCTGCAAAGCAGCGGGCGTAAATCCGGCGAAAGTATTCCCTCATAATCTGCGTCATCTGTTTGCGAGGAGCTTTTATAAAGATTGTAAGGATATTGCAAAGCTCGCGGACACGCTGGGACACAGTAATATACAGACTACCAGGATTTACCTGATCACCTCGGGAGAAGAGCATATCCGGACGATTGAACGGCTACACCTGGTGTCGTGAATCATATACAAATAAAAGAGGACAGAATATCCATTCTGTCCCGCAAAGCATGCAAAGCTGCGCCGCTCGCCGGAAGACAGCAATTTTTTTGTCAGGAGTTCCCTCTGCGCCAATTTCAGGCATCTTTTTGCAAAAAAATGCAAAAAAATACCTGCATATACATAAAAAAGCTGTATATATACGCAGGAATCATCAGCTAACAGCTATTAAAATAAGCAGTCAGTTAAAAAATATAATTTTTAAAGCATACTTTTTATACGTAAATGACGAATTTACGCTTTGCAGCGACCACTCGAAATGTAAAATGTGGTGGGCTTTCTGATCTGTTATTGACTTTTGATTGAAAAAGACTGATAATGTTGCTAAACGAATGCTAAAAGCGAAGTATTTGTTTATTACATCTAGACAGAATGGATATTCTGTCTCGTTGGAAAGACAGGAACCTTAAGTATGGCAAGGAAATCATCTGATGTAATCCGGGCGGGAGATCGTTTCGGACACCTGACGGTGGTATGCGATTCCGGAAAACGGAAAAATCGATATATTGTATGGAAATGCCGCTGTGATTGTGGTAATGAGTTGGAAATTGACATGCGCACACTGAAACGTGGCACGATGCAGGATTGCGGATGCATCACAAAGGTAGGACCAAGGCAGAAGGATATTACCGGTCAGCGGTTTGGAATGCTCACGGCTGTTTCCTGTACGGGGCGGCATACCGGCAATGGAGATTATATCTGGCACTGTGTCTGCGACTGCGGGGGCGAAATCGACGCATCGCTTCACCAGCTGCGGGCCGGTTACCGCAAAAGCTGCGGATGCCTGTCACACCCTCCGCTGAAAGATTTTATCGGTCGGCGGTTCGGCCGCCTGACCGTCGTCGCTTATTCGGGCAAAGAAGATGGGATGCACCGTTGGAAATGTAAGTGTGATTGCGGAAATGAGATTATCATCGGCCAGTCTCCTCTGCAGAACGGAAAGACGAGAAGCTGTGGGTGCTTAAAGGCAGAGACGATGCGGGAGAATGCCAAACTGGTTGCCGGGACATCTGTTACTTTTTTAGAAAATAATCGCGCACATCTGCGTGTGAATAATACAAGCGGCCATACCGGCGTCTATCTCCAGAAAACGACCGGGCGCTGGGTCGCACGGATCGGGTTCCGGGGGAAATCCTATTACCTCGGAACTTATGATAAGCTGGAGGACGCTGTAAAGGCCAGGGAGAGGGGCGAGGAGATGCACACCGATTTCCTGGACTGGTATTACAATGAATACCTTCAGGAGAAGGAGGAGGCTAAAGAGCCGGCTGTGGAGGAGACGGCGGCGGAAGCGGACGGATCAGAGGCAGAAGAGTCGGCAGGGAGCCTAGAGACGAAGGATCTGATGGTGGAAGAGACTGATGTGAATCAGAAGGATTCAGTGTTGGAAGATATAGCAGTGGACCAAAAGGCTCCGATGTTGGTAGATATTGTTGTGAATCAGAAGAGTCCGGTAGCGGCAGGTACAGTTGAGAGTCAGGAAACGAAAGATTTTGCGTTGGAAGAATCAACTGAAAATACGAAAACGATGAATGTGATCCCGGCGGAGAAGACTGCGGACACAAGCAGTAAGGATTCGATCCCGGCGGAGGATGAGAATGCCCCTGCGAAGAAACCGGTGCTGCTGATAAAGAAAACGCAGGGGAGGAAAGAACTCGCATGATTGATTTGCATACACATATCCTCCCCGGGGTGGACGATGGGTCGCCCGATATGGAGGAGTCTGTTGCCATGGCTGAACTGGCAGTACAAAGCGGTGTGCATACGCTTGTCGCCACTCCGCACAGCAACCAGAGGCACCGGTTTGAAAATTACAGCTCGGTCCTGCTTGGCAGCCGGTTTGAAGAGCTGCGGAAGACCCTGGCGGACCGGGAGGTCCCTTTACGGGTTTTGACGGGCATGGAGATCTTCTGCACGGAGGATACGGCGGCGTTGATCGAAGCCGGGCTGCTGTTTGGCCTGAACCACACGGATTACTATCTGATCGAATTCCCGTTTGACGCGGACCCGGACTGGATGGGCGACCGCCTGGAGGAAGTGCTCGACCTGGGGAAGACCCCGCTGATCGCGCATCCGGAGCGGTATTTTTGCATACAGGACTATCCCATGATCGTTTTTGAATGGCTGCAGATGGGCTGCCGGACGCAGGCGAACAAGGGGAGCTTCTTAGGCCGGTTCGGGCGGCATGCGGGCCGCACGGTCCATGTCCTGGCGGAACATGACCTGATCACATGCGTCGCGAGCGACGCGCACAGCTCTTATACGAGGACGACTTATATGGATGACCTGAGGCGGTACCTGACGGATGAGCTGGGGCAGGAAAAAACCCGGCGGCTGCTGGAGGAAAACCCGGACCGCATCCTGAAGAACCGGAAGATCGCGCTGCATGGCAGGCCGGCCGGGCCGACAAGGAGATATTTTTAGTACATCGGATAATTAAGATGATACCAGAGTCAAAAGGTCATGAATGGAGCGCTTGCGGTCCGATTCATGACTTTAGGACCCGCCAAAACGCGAGCAAGTAGCCATTTTCCACAGGAAAATGTGCGGATTGCGATTACGGGCGGCCATCGTGAGAGCGCAAAGCGCAGAACGATAGACTTTTATATATGGTGGTGTCCGCGTCAGCGGACACGTCCGTTTAGGTTAAAATGAGCGGATTCCGAGGTATCATCATTTGTAAAGGCTTTTACCCCCGACATCATAATGAATAAATGACTATATCTTGCTGAATGGTTTTTATGTGCAAGGTGGAGGAACTTCATAAATAAAGTGAGTGGTTTTCACGTTATAGACAGGGCAGAAGTATGCCGGCGGAGGGAATATCATTTGCCGGCTGGCGAAAAATATACATGGACAGGATGCTTTTGGCTCAGAGGAATTGTATCAGAGGAATTGTAAATGAAGAGAGTGCAGATATTCAGCATAATTTTATTCATAGTGGTCGCCGGATGTTTCGGCTTCTACCAGTATAAACAATCCGGGCTGGTGGACAGCAAGGCCCCGGTGATCGCGATGGATTCGGAAACCATAGAGGTGACCTGCAACGCCACCGATGAGGAGCTGCTGGCAGGCATCACCGCATCCGACAAGAAGGACGGGGACGTGACGGATTCCCTGATGGTGGAGACCCTGGGTGATTTCACTGATACGGGCGTGCGGACAATGACCGTCGTCGCGTTTGATTCTGACAATAACGTAGCTTCCGCGACCAGGGAGGTCGTCTATACGGACTATGAGTCCCCGCGGTTTTCCCTGGATGCGCCGCTTATGTTCCCGGAGGGCACGACGGATGTCCTGGAGGGGCTGACGGCTAGCGACACGCTGGACGGGGACCTGACGGACCGGATCACCATCACCTGTGTGGACGACGTGTACATGTATGACGCGGGGGTTTACGCCGTGATCTTCAGTGTCACGAACAGCGGGGGCGACACGGCGGAGCTGCCGGTGAACCTCGAGTATTACGATACGGCGGAGGCGTCCGGGGCCCCGGAGATCACACTCTCCGATTACCTGATCTATGTGGATGAGGACGAGGACGTCAACGCCTGGGACTATGTTGAATCAGTCATGATCGACGGCGTGGAATATACCCGGGGCAGCAGCGGCAGCCTGGACCCGGATGAGGACAGCATCCTGTACGGCGTGTCCGGCATTTCTTCCGGGGATATGGAGATCACGGAGGACACCAGCTACATCGCGTCCGGCGTGTATGAATTCCTGTATGAGATCACGGATGATGAGGAGCGGACGGGCAGCGTCCGGCTGATCGTCGTCACGGAGTAGGGAAGCCGGGAGACCCGAAAAAGAAGAAAACCCGAGAAAAAGCGTGTTGAAAAGAAGATCAG
>JAJPZY010000141.1:15051-17136 GCA_021204085.1 Clostridiales bacterium
GGGAGACCCGAAAAAGAAGAAAACCCGAGAAAAAGCGTGTTGAAAAGAAGATCAGGGAACATAGAAAACAGAAGGATAGCAGGAATTGCGGAATCCAGAAAGGAAGAATACCCCCAAAATAAGAAAACCAGAAAAAAAGATGGTACCAGGAAGGGAAAAGAACCCACAAGAATAAGAATAAGCAGTAAATATGTGGTTGGTGGGGAGGAATCCCCTAAAGATAAAAAAGATTCAGAAAGGAGACCGGGATGGAAGAAAAGATAGATATATTTGCGATACAGCAGAAGGTCGATTTCCGGGTGATGCTGAGGGACATCCTCCGCCAGTGGTGGATGATATTGTTTTTTTCCCTTTCCGCCGCGATGGCCACGGACATTGTCGTCAACGAGCTTTATGTCCCGAGATACACGGCCACGACCACGCTGTATGTCACTTCCAAGGGTGTGAACAACACGGTCTACACGGATATCTCCACCACCAGCACGCTGGCGGAGGAGCTCAGCTACGTCTTATCCACCAGCGTGATGGAGCGGAAGGTGGCGAAGGAACTGGGCATGGAGGAGCTGGACGCCGAGGTCACGGTGGAGCAGGCCAGCGGGACCAACATGCTCACCATCACCGTCACCGCGGATACGGCGGTCAACGCCTTCCGGGTGATCAGCTGCATGATCGATAATTACGACACGGTGACGGAGTACGTCCTCGCGGACGCCGTGATCGATATCATACAGGCGCCGGTGGTGCCGGCGTCGCCGTCCAACTCTGTCCAGGACAGGAAGCTGATGGAGGAGGCATTCCTGGCCGCGGCGGTCATCGTGATCCTGCTGACCGCGTTTGCTTCCTAGATCCGCGACACGGTAAAAAATGAATATGACTTTAAAGACAAGATAGACGCCGCGCTCCTCGGCGTCATCTGCCATGAAAAAAAGGGGCGGCGTTTCCAGAACAAAAAGGCCCGGAAAAAGGATTCCATGCTGATCACGAACCCGCTCCGGAGTTTCCGCTATGTGGAGACCTATAAGATGGCGGCCTCGCAGATCCGCAGCCGGATGGAGCAGGAAGGGGCAAAAGTCCTGCTCGTGACCAGCGTGATCGAGAACGAGGGGAAATCCACGGTCGCCGCGAACCTTGCGCTGGCACTGGCGCAGGAGCGGAAGAATGTGGTGCTGATCGACTGCGATTTCCGGAAACCCGCCCAGTACAAGATCTTCCAGATGCCGAAGGAAGACTTCCAGGATGTGCCGAAGGTCTTAAAGACCGGCGAACACTTAAGCGACGTGTTTTCCAGGGATATGACAAGCGGATTGTATACCGTTTTTAATGCGACACCCAGTAGCGGGATCGAGAATATCAGCGACAATGTGGTCTTCAAGCGGTTGCTGGATTTCTGCAGGGGAAATATGGATTACGTGCTGATCGACGCCTCCCCGATGGCGATGGTCGCCGAGACGGAGGAGCTGGCGCAGATGAGCGACGCCACGGTCCTGGTCGTGAAGCGGGACCTGGTCCTGACGGCCGATATCAACGACGCCATCGACGCCCTGAATAATACAAACGGGCAGGTCCTCGGCTGCATCTTCAATGATGCCGCCGGGAAGGTTTTTTCATCGCAGGGCAGCGGGTACAGCAGCCATTACGGATACGGAGGGCATTATGGAAAACGGGCGTGAGCAATCGACAACGGATTCGGGCCTTCTGTATTTCACCACGGTGCTGGACAGCTTATGGAAGGGCTTAAAAAAATTTTTCTGGCTCGTGCTGCCGCTGGTCATCGCGGGCGCAGGCCTGATGTACGGGGTCACCCGGCTGGCCTACACGCCTTCCTATAAGGCGTACACCTCCTTTGTCGTGAGCGCGCAGGGGTCGGATAACAGCCTGGCAAACTACTATAACATCACGACGGCGGAGCAGCTGCAGGAGTCCTTTGAGGCGATCCTGGAGAGCGGGACCTTAAAGGAGCTGGTGATGGATGACCTGGGATTGAGTGAGATCCCGGGGACCATCTCGGTGGAGATCCCGGAGGATACCTCTGTCGCCATCTTTACGATCAATGTCATATCCTCCGACGCGCAGACGGCTTACGAT
>JAJPZY010000013.1 GCA_021204085.1 Clostridiales bacterium
CAACTTATCATAGAAGATCTGATATATTTACAGAAATAAATTCACACACTCCTTTTTCACAAGATTTTATCAGAAAACCGGCCTTTTTTGTAATATCTTACTATTCAGGTAAGAGGGTGCACACAGAAATACTTCAACTCAGACGCAGCAAAGCGTCTTCGTTGAAGTATTTCTGTGTGCACCCTCCATTTACGCTGTGGATCAGGCAATGGATTTATTTCTCACATTCATCTGCAGGCTCTTCCTGCGCGGCTACCATGAATGTAACGCGCTGATGGTGGTTAATAATGCGCACGTCCTTCTGGTCGCCGCCGTATTCTCCGTCCAGTGTCCAGGGAACGGCCTCCTCACAATGGATCTCAATATGATCCGTCTTGAATGAATAAATGTACGGCGTATCACAGTCGCGCGGCATCAGCAGGTTTGTCATGATCTCTATGACCTGAATCGGATTCAGCGGCATCCTTACGAGCGTTACCTCAAAAAGCCCATCATCCAGCTCTACTTCCTTTCCGGCCATGTTCTTTACCCCGCTGACAGAAGTCGAGTTCGTGATCATCCCATATACAAAATTATCCTGAATGGTCTCACCGTTCGCCTCAATCCTCATATAATAAGAAGGAATATCCACCAGCCGCTTTGCCCCCTCCAGAACATAGGCCGCCTGCCCGAGGATCTGCTTCAGCTTCTGGTTGGTCATGTAGGAAACGTCCGTAAATGCCCCAAAGGCCGCAATATAGATAAAATTTTTTTCGTTAAACTCTCCCACATCACAGGGAAACGGCACCCCGTTTACCGCAATATTCGCTGCCTCGATCATATTTGTC
The DNA here is from genome assembly GCA_021204085.1 of Clostridiales bacterium. GTDB lineage: Bacteria > Bacillota > Clostridia > Lachnospirales > Lachnospiraceae > Eubacterium_I. The sequence goes on from JAJPZY010000013.1 coordinate 828, forward strand.
GGAATCTTTAAGGACCGCGCAAAATCATTCATCGTCCCGGCTGAGACATAACCGATCGGGGTCTTCTCCTCACAGCTCATCATTCCTGTGATGGTTTCATTTAACGTACCGTCGCCGCCGCTTACCACGATCCGGTCATACTCCCCCGCATGCAAAGGAAGCAAACGCGTAATATCCCCTTTCCCCTGCGTCGGATAAACCGTTACCTCATATCCGGCTTTTACAAAAGTATCTATGATTTCTACCAGATGAATACGAATCTGTCCTCTCCCGGACATGGGATTAAACAGAAACCATAATTTCTTCTTCTCCATTCCTGTCCCATCACCTCTTATCATTACAAACCGGCAGCGAGTAGCTTTTTGGTATACTCGTGAACCGGCCGTTCATAAACCTCATCCACATCGCCAAGCTCCACGATCTGTCCGTCACACATCACTGCCACCCTGGTACAGATATGCCGCACTAGATTCAGATCATGAGAAATGAAAATAATCGTCAGCCGCCGCTTTCTGTGAAGTTCCAACAGAAGATCCAGTATCTGAGACTGCACCGTAACATCCAGCGCAGACACCGCCTCATCCGCCACCAGAATCTTCGGGTTGCGGAGAAGAGCCGTTCCGATGCTGATACGCTGCCGCTGTCCCCCGGACAGTTCCCTCGGATATCGATCATAAAACGACGGTGCAAGGCCAATGTCCAGCAGCATCTGCTCTACTCTCTTTCTCTGTTCTTCCTTCGGAATCGGATGCCCTCCGCGGCTTTGCACTCTCAGCGGTTCCGTCATAATCCATCCGACCTTCCGGACAGGATTTAAAGAGCCAAAGGGATCCTGGAATACCATCTGCGGACGATAATTCGCCGCGCCGTCTGCATCCCGGCGCAAAGAACCGGCGCTTCCCGGCGTAGCCATCGTCACACCGTCCTGCAAAAACAGTATCTCGCCGTCATAATCGGGATTTAATCCCGTAATCGCCCGCGCCAAGGTAGATTTTCCGCATCCGCTCTCACCGACAATTCCGAAAAATTCCCCTTCCCGCACATCAAAAGAGACATCTTTCACAATCTGATGATGGTGCTTTTTCCCCACAATTCTTCCGTTTTTATCCTGGTAATAAACATTCACATGTTTGAGGGAAAGTGCCGGCGGCTGATCCGTGACCTGCGCAGCCTGCCCCGGAAAAGAAGCGATCAGCGTTCTTGTATATTCATGCTTTGGCTGCTCGAAAACCTGTTGCTTTGACCCGCTCTCGACAATTTTTCCGTCACGCATGACAATTACATGGTCTGAAACCTTCCGCACCACATTCAGATCATGGGAGATAAACAGCACTGCGACTCCCTTTTTTTGATGAAGTTCCAAAATCAGTTTCAGAATCTGATCCTGCACAATCACATCCAGAGCGGTTGTCGGTTCATCCGCGATCAAAAGCTTCGGCTCACAGATCATCGCTAGCGCGATCATCACTCTTTGCCGCATTCCTCCCGAAAGCTCATGCGGATATTTTTTGCATAGTTTTTCAGGTTCAGGCAATCCCACATCCGTCAGGATATCGATCACCCTCCTGTGAATTTCCTCTTTTGAGAGATCAGTATGGAGCACAAGGGGTTCCGCTACCTGCCGTTCGATTTTAAGCACCGGATTGAGCGATGTCATCGGTTCCTGAAAAATCATTGATATTTTCTTTCCCTGAATCCCGCTTAGTTCCTCACCGGTAAGCGAAAGAACATCCTGTCCGTCAAAACAGATGCTCCCGCCCAAAATCTGCGCTTCCGGCGGCTGAAGTCCCGCCGCGGTAAGCGCCGTTATCGTTTTACCGGATCCTGACTCCCCGACAATTCCCAGGACCTCTCCCTCATCCAACGCAAAAGAAATATCGTCCACTGCCTTTTTTACAAATATTTCCCGACTGCCCTTTGCAGCTTCCGGAAAACCGATTGTGAGATTTCTGACCTCTAATAATTTTCCCACAGGCGCCTCCTACTTCTGCATACTGCGCAAACCTTCACCCATCATACTGAATCCCAGAATAATCAAAATAATCATGATTCCCGGCGCAAGCGCATACCACGGTGCAACATACAGATAGGACTGCGCCTCCGACAGCATCCGGCCGAGGCTTGCGTCCGGCGGCTGAACGCCAAGCCCGAGATAGCTCAGACTTGCTTCAGCCAGCACTGCATTGTTAAAACCAATGATCGCGGTCGTCAGAAAACTCACAAACGAATTCGGCAGTATGTGAGCAAAAATAATACGAAAGGTCCCGACTCCCGTAACCTTCGCACTTCTGACAAAATCAAGCTCCCTGCAGCGAATCACTTCACTGCGGACAATCCGTGCAAAACTCGGTATAAACAGGATTCCCAGCGCCAGAATGATATTTTCTGTCCCGCCGCCCAGAAAACTGATAAAAATAAGTGCAAGCAAAACACTCGGAAAGGACAGCAAAACATCGTTCAGACGCATGATAATCTCATCCAGCCATCCTCCGAAATATCCCGTAAGCGCACCGATGACAGTGCCGAAAACAGCGCCGATCGCCACCGTCGACAATGCGACAACATACGTAATCCCGCTGCCGTTCATTACACGGCTTAAAATATCCCGTCCGAAATTATCCGTTCCCAGAGGATGCGCCACACAGGGTGCCGCATTTATCGCGGAAGCATCCATAGCAGTCGGCGAATACGGCGTCCAGAAGTGACCCACAAGCGCAAGCAGCGCAAATACGACGGTAATGACAAGGCCGATTATAAAGCTGTAGTTTTTCTTTTTCTTCATAACGTACCTCTCATCAGGATTCAAGTCTGAACCCGCGGATCCACAAGCTGATACACAAGATCCACAATAAAATTAATCACTACTACTACCGTAGTGATATATATCACGATCGCCTGCACCACCGGATAATCCCGAGCCGAAATGGAGGTAATCAACAGCCGTCCCATTCCGGGCAGATCAAATACCTGTTCTACCACAATACTGCCCGCCAGGATTTCCGCGATAACCATTGCCAGAAAAGTAATCACGGGAAGCAGCGCATTCTTCAGAACATGCCCATAGAGGATTCTTAAGTCCCCCGCCCCCTTGCTTCGGGCTGTGCGCACATAATCCTTATTCACTTCACTTAAGATAGAATTTCGAAGGAATTTTATAACCATCGCAGTCTTGGGAAGAGCCACCGCAAACGCAGGAAAGATAAGGTATCTGACAGATCCCCAAAAATCTTCAGAAGGGTGCACAAAAGCGCCGGGCTGAAACCATTTTAAGACAATCCCGAAAATATATGTCATCAGAAGTCCCAGGAAAAATGCGGGAACTGCCATGATAAACTGGCTGACCTGGTTGATCAGCGTATCAATCCATCTTCCTGCATGCAATGCGCTGAAAATCCCAAGAGGGACAGAAATAACTAGAATCATAAGAAAAGCCATGACTGCCAGCAACACCGTCACCGGCAGTCTCGTTGACAAAAGTTCTGCGACAGTATAAGAACTATACTGGTAGGATTCGCCAAAATCCCCCTGCAGAGCCGAAGTAAGCCAATTCACATAACGCACCGGCAGCGGGTCATTGAGCCCCATTTCTTCGCGGAGCTCTTCTACCTGCTCTGTGCCGGCGTCTGTTCCCAGCTTCGACACTGCTGCATCACCGGGAATTACGGTAAATGCAGCAAATGTAAGCAAGGAAATCAGCAATAATGTGAGAATAAGAGTAATCAGTTTTTTAACAAAATATTTCATAATCTGCACCAGCAAAAATTGCACGGTAAACGATCAAAATCCGTTCATCGTTTCAAATAGTTACTCCGCAATCTGATACACGACAGACATATCCCATGCGGAAGTAGGATAGAATACATATCCGCCATAGTTTGAATCAACCGCCACAAAATCTGCCGGATCCTCAATATAAACAGCAGCGGCATTCTCAGCGAGATTCATCTGCAGCTGGCTGTAGAGATCCGCCTTCTCATCATTATCAATCGTAGCCAGCGCCTGATCGAGCAGCTCATCAAACGTCTCATCCGAATAATTGCAGATGTTCTTTGAAGAATCTGAGCGGTATCTGGACAGCCAGCTTCCCGGATTCAGATCTCCGTCAAAGCTGACGACCGTCGCTTCATATTCCCTGTTATAATAAGTATCTTCCAGCCAGGAGCTCCACTCTACTTCTTCGATTGTCACATTGATGCCGACAGCCTCCAGCTGGCTTGCGATTACCTGAGCGGTATCCACATGCTGAGAGTAGGCTCCCGGAACCGTAATCGTCAGGTCAAAACCATCTTCATATCCGGCCTCTGCAAGAAGCTCCTGCGCCTTCTCCACATCATAAGAATACACGGAAGCCGCATCCTCCTCATACCATGTTGTGAGGGAAGGAATCATATGAGAGCCGATGATCTCACTGGAACCTCCGAACAGATACTGATTGATCGCATCGCGGTCAACCGCATAGCAGAGCGCCTGACGCACGCGCACGTCAGACAACGGACCATACTCGTTATTCAAAAACATCGCATGGACAAGATTCATGGATCCCTCGACAATCGTATATTGGTCGCTGTACTGAGATTTCAGCGTATCAACCTGAGATGTCGTCAGATAATTGAGGATGTTGATCGTGCCGGCCTGAAGTTCGGTAAAAGCAGTCTCCACATCGGCAATAAATTTAAACTCCACCTGATCCAGATATGCCGCATCTCCCCAGTAATACTCGTTCTTCTCAAGGACAAGATTCTGTCCGGCAGAATAAGAAGCGTATTTAAAAGGACCGGTCCCGATCGGATTGCCGGCCGGATCGTCGTTTGACTCCGGAATGATCGCTACCGTAAGCTGTGCAAGAAATTCCGAGTTCGCCTCCGTAAGATAGACGCTGATCGTACTCTCATCATCTATGACAACGGAATCCACCGCGGCTGCAAAGGTAGAAGATTCTCCCTGAACCTCGGCATACCGCTCAAGCGAATACTTTACATCCTCCGCAGTCACTTCCGAACCATCGCTGAAAAGGATGCCGTCTCTCAATGTGAATGTATAACACAGGGCGTCATCCGAGATTTCATAACTCTCAGCGACTGCCGGCATCAAATCTCCGTCGGAGGTAGCCTTGACAAGGCCGTCATACATATTAAACAGGACACTTCTGGTGCCCGCGTCGTTACTTTCATGAGGATCGAGGCTTACCAGCTCCTGTGTCATCCCGACCACAATGCTGCCGCCTTCCGCAGGAGTGCTGTCTGCCGATGTATCATCCGATGAAGTTTCAGCGGCATCCGCATCTGCTCCGGACTCTGTATCCGCCGAACCAGAATCCTGTGTTTCTAAACTGCTGCTCTGGCCGCATCCCCCAAGCACCCCGCAGGCCAGGAGCGACAATGCGCATAAAAGTGCAATTTTCTTTTTCATTTGAGTTACCTCTCTGAGAATTTTCTATATAAATATCAAAGGCATTGTAAACTATCGCGGTAAAAAATGCAATAAAAAAGTATTGTCTGCAGCACTTTGCACACAGACAATTGCACAGCAAAACTCCGGATCCGAAAGCTATGCTTCCTCGCGCAGTGTTTCCGCAATCTCTCCCAGTTTTTTCAGCCGATGATTTACACCGGACTTTCCCACCGGCGGATTCAGGTAAGCCCCCAGCTCCTGCAGTGATTCCTCCGGATGCTCCAGACGAACCTCTGCCATCTCCCGCAGAAGCGGAGGCAGCTCCTCCAATCCGATCCTGCACTCAATGAGGCGGATATCTTCAAGCTGCCGCGAAGCCGTCCGCACAATTTTACTGATGTTCGCAGTATCACAGTTTGACTGGCGGTTCGCGCTGTTTTTCATATCCTTGATGATCCGCACATTTTCCAGGCGCATCAGCGCATTGGAGGCGCCCATAACATTCAGTATATCAACAATAGAATCGCTGTCTTTCAGGTAAACTACAGATTTGTTTTTTCGCCCTATGATCTTCGGATAAATCTCGAATGTCTCCATGACGCCGCGCAACTCTTCCGCTCCCTCCTGCCTGCGGCAGACAATCTCCAGATGATACGATTTGCCCGGGTCACTCATGGAACCGGATGCCAGAAACGCACCCCGAAGGAACGCGCGGCGGCAACATGGATACTCCAGCAGAGATTCCTTAAATCCGGGCGTTCCCCAGTCCGCGGTTTCCCGCCAGACACGGCTGAAGCGGTCGCCGTTCCCGCGCGTTTCGACCGTTTCCTCTCCGCTTTTCGACTGACTGTTCAATATCGGCTTTGTTTTCCCCCGCTCCTGCGCCGGTTCCGCAGGAAACATCCTTTCGGAAGAAAGTTCCACGTGATACAGATTTCTTCTGCCGGACGGAAGTTTACGAATATCCAGGTTCAGCGTAATGTCAAAAGCCTTTCGGATCAGACGCAGAAATTTCTTGGCCAAAGCGACATTTTCCGTTTCTACCGTAATCACTCCGTGTTCCGAATCACCAGAGACCGTGCCCGCATAACGGATGATAGAAGCCAGCTCCGCCAGAAGACAGTGGTATTCGTCCGGGAAACACCGTGCAAGTTCATTTTTTATATCACCCGAGAAAGACATCCTGGCCTCCGTGTTGCTGTGAACAGTTTTTATGATAATTAAAATTTTCCGACAAACTTTACTTCCGGCTCAAGTTCAACTCCGAACTGCTCCCGCACAGTCTGCTGCACATGCTCCATAAGGGAACATATATCTGCTGCCGTGGCGCCGCCGCGGTTAATCACAAAACCGCAGTGCTTTTCGGAGACCTGCGCCCCGCCTGCTACAAAGCCGCGCAGACCTGCGTCCTGAATCAGCTTTCCGGCAAAATATCCCTGCGGCCGCTTAAAAGTGCTGCCCGCACTCGGATATTCCAGAGGCTGTTTGGAAACCCGTTTTTCCTTTAGTTCCGCCATATATGCAAAAATAGCATCTGAATCGCCGGTCTTTAAGCGCAGGGAAACCGACAGAACGATATATCCGCGGCCGGGAATGGCGCTGTGGCGATAAGACAGATCCAGTTCCTCAGCCGGGACCGTCCGAATTTCTCCTTCAGAGGTAAGTACCGTGACATCCGTGAGTACATCCTTCATCTCGCCGCCGTAAGCTCCGGCATTCATCACTGCCGCGCCGCCGATGCTGCCGGGAATCCCGGCCGCAAATTCAAACCCGGTCAGACTTTCCGACGCCGCCCGCGCCGACACCGCTGAGAGAAGCGCTCCGGCTTCCGCCGCCACATTCTCCGCACCAACCCGAATCCCCGACATCCGTTTCCCTATTTCGATCACGACACCATCCACACCGCCGTCGCCGCAAAGCAGGTTGCTGCCGTTGCCGATCACCAGACAGGGAATACCCTTTTCTCTGCAATACGCGATCACCTTCGGCAGGCTCTCCATATCCGGCATCACCAGAAAATCCGCCGGTCCGCCGACACGAAACGTCGTATGGCGGCTCATCGACTCATCCCGCAGGACATACTCCGCACCTGCAATCTCACACAAATCCTTATATATTAATTCGCACATAGGATACCTCTCATGTACAATATATATTACAATCTTCCCATTACATTCCAACCCTTATGCATTCCGGAGAAATGCAACGTAACCCCGCAGTGCTTCATAAAGATCCGCTTTGCTGATAATCTCCCAGGGAGCATGCATATTCAACACTGCCACTCCGCTGTCTATCACACGCATATTATAATTGCCGAGGATATAAGCAATCGTTCCGCCGCCGCCCGCGTCTACTTTTCCAAGCTCCGCGGTCTGGAAGTATACTTCAGCCTCGTCCATCACCGCACGCACATGAGCCACATATTCTGCGCTCGCATCATTGGACCCGGACTTTCCGCGGGCACCGGTATATTTGTTAAACACCAGCCCTCTGCCAAAATAGGCGGCATTGTTTCTCTCCATGACCGACGGATAATTCGGATCATAAGCCGCACTGACATCCGAAGACAGCGCACAGGAATTCTGCAATGCGCGGCGCAGCTTCATCTCACTGTAATCACCGCAGGCATTCATGACTTCCGCCACGGTATTCTCAAAGAAACGGGACTCCATGCCGGTAGCGCCGACACTGCCGATTTCCTCTTTATCTACCAACAGGCAGGCGCTGGTTCTCTCCGGCACCTCCATCTCCAGCATAGCCGCGAAGGACGGGTACGCGCATACGCGGTCATCGTGACCGTAACCCATGATCATACTGCGATCCAGTCCATAATCTCTCGCCTCACCGGCAGGAACAATCTCGATCTCCGCGGAAAGAAAGTCTTCTTCCTCAATATCGTACTGCTCCTTTAAAATCTGAAGTACAGCCGCACACACTCTGCGCTTTTCCGCTTTTTTCTCCTCATTATCCGTCTCTTCCGCTTTCATCGGAATGCTGCCGATCAGAACATTCAGATCTTCTCCTTCGATCACTTTATCCGCCTTTTTTGTCAGCTGTTCCGCGGACAGGTGAATCAGGAGATCGCTGACGCCGAATACAGGGTCTCCCGGCTTTTCACCGATTGCAATCTCCACAACCGTTCCGTCCTTTTTCGCCACCACTCCGTGAATAGCCAGAGGTAAAGTTACCCACTGATATTTCTTGACCCCGCCGTAATAATGGGTATCCAAAAGAGCCATATCCGTGTCCTCATACAGTGGATTCTGCTTTAAGTCCATACGGGGAGAATCAATATGGGCACCAAGGATATTCATCCCCTTCTCAAACGACTGGCTTCCGATAATAAATAAAGCCAGATTTTTCCCCATATTATCAGCATACACACGGTCGCCGGGCTTTAAGGTGATTTCATTTGCAATCACATCCTCAAGATCCCGAAAACCGGCAGCCTCTGCCTTCGCCTTCAGCACTTTTACACACTCACGCTCCGTTTTGCAGGCGGACAAAAATTCACGGTATTCCTCCGCAAAGGCAAATACCTTCGCCCGCTCCTCCTCTGAATATTTTTCCCATGCATTTTTTCTGGTCATATCTATTTGCTCCTTTGCTTTGTTTTTCAAGGGGATGTACACAACAAACACTTCAACTCAGCCGCAACAAAGCGCCTGCTTTTGAAGTTTTGTTGTGTACACCCCATTTACTTTTCTGATATCATATCACTTTATTGCAGTGATCTGCGGCTTCACTCGTCCTGCCAGGGTTCTGATGCCCGGCTGTTATCCAGATTGTACTGAACCCGGCGATAAAGCTCCTGTGCGGCATTATATCCCATCTTTTTCTGTCTGTGATTAACCGCTGCCGTCTCACAGATAACTGCCAGGTTTCGCCCCGGCCGAATCGGAATAGAATGATAGACGATTTTGGTTCCCAGAATCTCCGTGTACTCTTCTTCCAATCCCAATCGGTCATATTCGTGCGCTTTTTCCCAGTTTTCCAGTTTAATCACCAGATCGATGGCCTGCTTTTCTTTTACAGCTTCCACACCGAACAGAGACTTCACATCAATAATCCCAATGCCCCGCAGTTCGATAAAATATCTCGTGATCTCCGGCGATCTTCCCACCAGTGAATTGTTGCTCAATCTCCGGATCTCCACCACGTCATCCGTAACCAGCCGGTGACCGCGGCGGATCAGTTCCAGCGCCGCCTCACTTTTTCCGATCCCGCTCTCACCCATGATCAGGATACCCTCTCCATAGATGTCAACTAACACGCCATGAATGGTAATGCTTGGTGCCAGCTCCCCGCTGAGATAATGAATCGCTTCAGAAAGGAAATCCGATGTAGAGCGCTTTGTGCTGAAAATCGGTATCCCGCGCTCTCTGGCCATCTCATGCCCCCTGTCCATCAGCTGATATCCCCGGCACAGGACCATGCAGGGGATATCCTGATCCAGCAGCTGCTGAAACCGGAGCACCGCGGCTTCCTTGGGCAATTGGTCCATATAAGTCGCCTCTACCTTTCCGATTACCTGCACACGCTCTTTTGCAAAGCAGTCGAAAAAACCGGTCAGTTCCAGGCCCGGACGATTCACTTCGGATTTTGTGATCCATCGATCAGCCATATCTATGTCCGGCGTCAGGCTGGTGAGCCTCATGTAATCTGCAAACTGCGCTACACTTACCTTTTGCATAACACTCCCCTTTCTTTATGAGTTCCCTGCGCGGTGTGAGAAAATATGGTTTCCTGCGCGGTGTGAGAAAAACGAATTCAACCGGGGGCACGGTAGAGTGCCCCTCTGAATTGTTTTTCTCACACCGTTTACGTTTTATAATCCTCTACATCATTTTCTCACACCGCTTACGTTTTTAAATTCACGACGAAATTATTTCCTGCAATCCTCATTTCAATAAAATGTTCTTCGGTTCGTTTACACTCTGTGAAGATGCATTATCCGGGTGGAAATAGCGATACACGGAGGCGGCTGCGCGGGCGTTCATTGAAGGAACAGCCGCAAGCGTCTGTTCATCGGCGTCGCGGATGGCTTCCAGCGACTGGAACTCACGCATCAATGCTTTTCTCCGCTCCGTTCCGATAAGCGGTATATCATCTAAGACGGAATGCACCTGCTCTTTACTTCGCAGTGAACGGTGATATTCGATGGCAAACCGATGAGCCTCATCCTGAATACGCGTGATCAGGTGAAATCCTTCCGAATGTGTATCGATGGGTATTTCCACATTATTATAATATAGTCCGCGAGTTCTGTGATGATCGTCTTTGACCATACCGCAAACCGGTATAGAAAGCCCCAGCTCATCCAAAACAGCGAGAGCGATATTGACCTGGCCCTTTCCTCCATCCATGAGAATGAGATCCGGGAATCTGGTAAAGCTTCCGTACTCATCGCCCAGACTACGGCTGTGGTTCTCCTTCCGCTCCGCAATCCCATGCGTGAATCTTCTGACGAGCACCTCACGCATAGAAGCATAATCGTCCGGTCCGGCTATAGTACGCAGCTTAAACCGCCGATAATCGCTGCGGCAGGGCTTCCCTTTTTCATATACTACCATAGATCCCACGGATTCGAAACCATTTATATTTGAAATATCATAAGCTTCCATCCGGCTTACATATCCGATGTCTAACCAGGCCGCAATTTCCTTTACCGCACCGATTGTTCTCCCTTCTTCCCTTCGGATCCGTTCCCGGTCGCGGGTCAAAACCATCTCTGCATTCTGAGCCGCAAGTTCTACAAGCTTTTCCCGGCTTCCCTTCTTCGGAACACGAATGACACACCTGTGCCCGCTCCGTGAGGAGAGCCATTGACTGATCACTTCCGCATCATCCACTTCCATCTGAAGCATAATCTCCCGCGGAATAAAGGGCGTTCCCGCATAATACTGACGAATAAAGGTAGACATAACCTCTCTCGGCGTATCTTCCGTCCCTATCGTTACGTGAAAATGCTCACGCCCGATCAGCTTTCCCTGACGCACAAAAAAAACCTGAACGACCGCATCGCGATCATCCATGGCAAGTGCGATTACATCCCGGTCTTCTCCGTCAAAGCTGGTAATTTTCTGTTTTTGCGCAATCTGTTTCACACTGTTTAAAAGATCCCGGCATTCTGCCGCCCGCTCAAAATCCAGATTTGCCGCCGCCTGTGTCATCTGCTTTTCCAGATCGTCCAGGATAACTGCGTATTTCCCATTCAGGAAATCCATCGCCTGACGAATCCGCTCCCGGTATGCTTCCTGCGAAATATATCCCTGACACGGAGCACTGCACTGATGAATATGATAATTCAGGCACGGCCGGTCTTTTCCCTCATCCCTGGGCAGGACACGGTTGCAGCCGCGAATCTGATACAGCTTCCGGATCAGATCAATGGTATCCCGCACAGCCGCGGCGCTGGTATAAGGACCATAATAACGGGATTTATCTTTTTTCATCTGACGCGAAAAGAGAACTCTGGGATAGGTCTCTCCCAGAGTCACTTTGATATACGGATATGTCTTGTCATCCTTCAGCATCGTATTATATTTCGGACGATGCTCCTTTATTAAATTGCACTCCAAAACGAGTGCTTCCAGCTCGGAATCCGTGAGAATATACTCAAATCGGGCGATATGCGTTACCATCTTCTCAATCTTCGGTCCCTTATTCCGGCTGGACTGAAAATACTGGCGAACACGGTTTCTCAGGCTGATTGCTTTCCCGATATAAATAATCGCATCCCCGGCGTCATGCATCAGATAAACTCCCGGATGATCCGGCAGCTTCTTCAGTTCCTCCTGAATGTCAAACATGTTTTTCTCCTGGTTACTGTTCACAAAGCATCGGTATCTGAATCAGGATCGTCGTGCTCACACGTAAGAGACTTTATTCCTCGAAAGCCTCATCCGGGAATCCGTCCCCGCTCTCAATAACCGGCTGCTCCGCAGACGCCTCCACGCTTACCGGCTCGCGGCCTTTGCGCATATCGTTAAAAATATCCATAAATTCCTTGCCGGTGATCGTCTCATGCTTGTAAAGATAATCCGCAATACACTCCAGAATATCAAGGTTTTCGTAAATCATCTGTTTCGCCGTATCATAGGCCTTCTGCAGCATGGCTTTTACCACTTCATCAACCTTCGCGATCGTGGACTCGGCAACCGTTGCTACCGGACGGCCATCCAGATACTGGCTCTCCACGGTCTCAAGCGCCATAAGACCGAATTCCTGCGACATACCCAGACGGGTCACCATCGTCCTCGCGATCTTTGTCGCCATCTCTATATCATTCGAAGCCCCGGTCGTAACAGAGTCGCACTTGATCTCCTCCGCGGCACGGCCTCCCATATAAGTGACCAGCCGAGCTTCCAGTTCTGCCTGCGTCTCCAGATACTTTTCCTCTTCCGGCGTCTGCAGAGTATAGCCAAGCGCGCCCATGGTTCTCGGAACAATTGTAATCTTCTGCACCGGCTCGGAATCTTTCTGCAGCGCACTGACTAACGCATGCCCTACCTCATGATAAGCCACCAGCCGTTTTTCCTTCGGTCCCATAATACGGTCTTTTTTCTCTTTGCCGGCAATCACTACCTCTACGGCCTCAAACAGATCCGATTGTGTGACATATTTCCTGCCGTGCTTAACGGCATTAATCGCAGCCTCATTCACCATATTTGCCAGATCAGAACCGACACAGCCCGCTGTAGCCAACGCCAATGCATCAAGATCTACCGTATCATCCATAAGCACATGTCTCGAATGAACGCGGAGCGTCTCCACGCGACCTTTCAGATCCGGCTTATCAACAATGACGCGCCGGTCAAAACGTCCCGGACGCAAAAGCGCTTTATCAAGTACCTCCGGGCGGTTTGTCGCCGCCAGGATCAGAACGCCTTTGGAACTGTCAAAACCATCCATCTCTGCCAGAAGCTGGTTCAGTGTCTGCTCACGCTCATCATTGCCGCCGCCGTAACGGCTGTCACGGCTCTTACCGATGGCATCTATCTCATCAATAAAAATAATGCAGGGCGCCTGTTTCTGCGCCTCCTTAAACAAATCCCGAACACGGGAAGCGCCGACACCGACAAACATCTCAACAAAATCAGAACCCGCCAGAGAGAAAAACGGTACGCCCGCCTCTCCTGCTACAGCCTTCGCCAGCAACGTCTTTCCGGTACCGGGAGGGCCGACAAGAAGAGCTCCCTTCGGCAGCTTGGCGCCAATATCCGTGTATTTCCGCGGATTGTTCAGGAAATCCACCATCTCCTGCAGCGTTTCCTTCGCCTCATCCTGCCCGGCAACATCCTGAAATGTTACGCCGGTGGACTTTTCCACATACATCTTGGCCGTCGATTTTCCGACGCTCATAATACCGCCGCCGCTGCCGCCGCCCATTCTTCTCATGGCGAAAATAAAGATCGCCCATATGATGATCAGCGGAATAACCAGGCTCAGGATACTGTAGATCATACTCGAAGTACTGCTGTTCTTCCCGGTATATTCGACATCATATTCATTTAAAAACTCGTATAAATTATCATCTCCAAGGTTCACCGTATAATAAGAAACCTGATACAATGCATTCTCATCCGACACCGGTGTAATCTGGATCTCCGTGGAAGTGATGACAACGCTCTCCACCTCGCCGTCTTCCACCATGGAAAGGAATTCGGAATACGTGATCTCCTGGTTTGTAAGACTACCGACCCGGTTGGTCAGGCTCGTAACAATCAAAAGAACCACCAGTACGATCATTACAATCCAGAGAATACTCTGCCCGTTCTTTCCGTTTTTGTTATTATTCCCGTTTCCGTTATTTTCCGGCTTGTTTTCGTTCATAAAATTACTTACTTGTCCTGCACGGTCTGCCGCGCAATCCTTTCTCTAAACTTCCTCAACCCCGTGTAACCATACAAAATATTCATGTCTCGCTTAAGGATTCATTATAGTTTTATTTTACAGAGAAATCAATATTATAAGCATGAAGTTTCTGCTTTTTTTATAAAGTTTTCATGAAAACATTCTCTTATGCACAATCACGCCGGAATCCCCTCAAAGGACCGGCGTGACGAATGTTTTTTAGAATAAACCTTAATTTTCTTGTAATTATTCAGAACCAGACTCGAAAATGCTATGCGTTTTCTTTCTGATACTTCAGAGCTGCTCCGATAAATCCGGCAAAAAGCGGATGCGGACGGTTCGGACGGGACTTCAGTTCCGGATGCGCCTGCGTCGCAATAAACCAGGGGTGATCCGGCAGTTCCAGCATCTCTACAATACGGCCATCCGGCGAAAGTCCGCACAGATTCATGCCGTGATCTTTCAGGATCGCCCGGTAATCATTATTCACCTCATAGCGGTGACGATGGCGTTCATGAATGGTTTTCTCACCATAAACCGTATAAGCTTTACTCTCCTTATCGAGAATGCACGGGTAGGATCCGAGCCGAAGCGTACCTCCGATATCCTCCACGCCGTCCTGATCCGGCATCAGCGCAATGACCGGATATCGGGTAGACGGATTTAATTCAATACTGTGCGCGTCCTCCAGACCGCAGCAGTGCCGCGCGAATTCAACGATCGCCAGCTGCATCCCCAGGCAAAGGCCAAGGTACGGAACCTCATGTTCTCTCGCATACTGAATGGCTATAATCTTTCCGTCGATTCCCCGATCGCCAAATCCTCCCGGTACCAGAATGCCCTGTACGCCTGCCAGCACTTCATCCACATTATCCTCATTCAACAACTCCGAATCCACCCAGCGGATATTTACCGATACGTGGTTTGCAATACCGCCGTGCTTTAACGCCTCCACCACGGAAATATAAGCGTCATGCAGCTGAATATACTTGCCGACCAGAGCAACTTCCACCTCACCGGTCGGATTGCGCAGCGCATGAATCATCTCATTCCAGTCTGTCAGGTCAGGCTCCGGACAATTCAAATGCAGGCATTTACAGGCCACCTCTGCCAGATGCTCCTGCTCCATCGCGATCGGAGCCTCATATAAATACTCAACATCCAGGTTTTGGAGCACATGTCCCTTCGGGACATTGCAGAACAGCGCGATCTTATCCTTTATGCCTTTTTCCAGCTCATGTTCCGTACGGCATACAATGATGTCCGGCTGGATTCCCATCCCCTGCAGTTCCTTCACGCTCATCTGCGTCGGCTTGGTCTTAAGCTCCCCAGAGGCTCTGAGATACGGCACCAGTGTTACATGAATAATAATCGCATTCTCATGACCGACCTCATGCTGAAACTGACGGATCGCCTCCAGGAAAGGCTGACCTTCGATATCCCCGACTGTGCCGCCCACCTCGATAATCGCAATCTTCGTCTCATCGGTTGTATAATCGCGGTAGAATCGGCTCTTGATCTCATTCGTAATATGAGGAATTACCTGAACCGTACCTCCGCCGTAATCACCGCGGCGCTCCTTCTGCAAGACCGTCCAGTATACCTTTCCGGTAGTAACATTGGACTTCTTGCTCAGGCTCTCATCAATAAAACGCTCATAATGTCCCAGATCCAGATCCGTCTCCGCGCCGTCGTCTGTGACAAACACCTCTCCATGCTGGATCGGGTTCATCGTCCCCGGGTCGATATTAATATACGGATCAAACTTCTGCATCGTCACCTTATATCCCCTCGCCTTTAACAGACGTCCGAGGGACGCAGCCATGATCCCTTTTCCAAGTCCGGAAACCACTCCGCCAAGCACAAATACGTATTTTACTGCCATAGACTCTTCCTCCCTGTTCCTGACATTTTCATTATATATATCTGCTTTTCAAAAAACATTTTCTATTATACATGGTAAGCCGAAATAAATCCACTTTTTTTAAAAAATAGTTTTTTAAGGATACGCTGATTAAATGACCTTTAGGCCAGAAAAATCGGCTTTCAAGACA
>JAJPZY010000115.1 GCA_021204085.1 Clostridiales bacterium
CCCAACATAATTATCATAGAAGATCAGTTTTTACAGAAAACTTTTCACACAG
Source organism: Clostridiales bacterium (assembly GCA_021204085.1). Taxonomy (GTDB): domain Bacteria; phylum Bacillota; class Clostridia; order Lachnospirales; family Lachnospiraceae; genus Eubacterium_I. The sequence goes on from JAJPZY010000115.1 coordinate 53, forward strand.
CCCGTTACAATTTGCCGTCGGGAGCGCTGAAACGCGCTGCGCTGCTGCTTTTTATTCATTTTCCCACCTCAATTCGTAACCCACGCCGCGAACAGCCTTGATTTCCACTCCTGAGCCGACGAAAGCCAGTTTTTTTCGTGCAAAAGAGATATAAACCTCTACTTTGTTATATTCTGCTTCGTCTTCGTACCCCCATATTTTTGTCGCCAACAATTCTTTGGATAATACCTGTTTCCGGTTTGAGATCAGATATTCCAGAACCCGGCATTCTTTTTCACTTAGACGGACGCTTTGTCCGGTTGCGGTGCAGTGCAGGGTAAGAGACTTGGGATCCAGGATCAGGTCGCCGGCACATAATCGGTCGTCTGTCAGTGACAGATTCCTTCGGCAGAGGGCGCGCACCCGTGCCAAAAGCTCCGCTGTCTGAAAGGGTTTCGTCAGATAGTCGTCAGCGCCGGCATCCAGGCCGAGCACTTTATCGCTCACCTCACTTTTGGCGGTCAGCATAAGAATCGGTGTGCGGACGCCGGCTTTCCTGCTTTGGGCGGCCACCTCTATCCCGGAAAGTCCGGGCAGCATAACATCCAGAATCGCGCCGTCGTATTGTTCGCTGCATATGGCCATCAGACCGTCGTCTCCGCGGAAAAAACAGTCTACATCATAGCCTTCCTGGCGAAGAAGCTCCTTTAGAGCATCTGCCATCCGGGGTTCGTCTTCGATTAATAACAGTTTCACGACCGTTTTCTCCTTCCTTTTTACTTTTTATATCTTACCATATAAACCTTGAAAAAAGATGGAAAGCTTCAATCTTTTTTCAAGGAATGGATGGTAATATGACCCCAAAAAAACAAGGAGGAGCATTTTTTTATGTTTATGAAAAAAATTACAGCGCTGTTATGTGTATCGGCGATGATTTTCAGCCTGACTGCCTGCGGCGATATGTCTTCAGATACGGAATCCGCCGGTTCGGAAGATTCGGCCGCATCTGAAAGTCAATCTGCATCATCTGATAAAGAATACATTGAATCTGCCCTGAATCTGGCGAACAACACAGATTATACCTGGAGCTATGATTCAGGAGCTGATGCATGGGTTATGTCCATTGTATCGGCAGTCGCCTATCCGGAAATTGAGGATGAGGAAGGTGTTTCAGTCTGTGTTCCCGGCGGCTATGTTACCGGTGTCGATACAGACGGCGACGGCGCAGCAGACGTGACAGCAGACAGCTATTCGGATGCGGTGAACGGCAGTCTCGTCATTGACTATGAGGCTGAGATTACCAGTACGAACGGCCAGGTGTATACGGCGGCTTTGGCGCCGGTGATTGTAAATACCGGTGCAGCCGGATACAGCTCATCGACCAATACCATGGCAGCAACTACTTACGCATCCGAGGGATATATTAATGTGGCCTGCGGCAACCGCGGCAAACAGGATACGGCCACGGATGAGGATGGGAATACCTATTATACCGGCGACGCGCCGTCCTGTCTTTCGGACCAGAAGGCAGCGGTTCGGTTTGTAAAGTATAATATTCTGCTGGGAAATCTTCCGGGCAGCGTGGACTATTTTGTCTCGACCGGCGGTTCCGGCGGCGGGGCGCATGCGACCATGTTTGCGGCTACATCTAATAATTCAGACTTCTATCCCTATCAGGAGGAAGTGGGAGCGGTCGGCTGCTATCTGAATGAGGATGGGACATATTCGACGACGGTCACCATCGACGGAGAAGAAGTCTCGTTGTCCGACGGAGCCTGGGGCTGTATTGCATACAGCGCAATTACCTCTCTTTATGAGGCCGATATGGCGATGGCGTTTGAATATTATCTGGATACGGATTACGAGTTTGGATCTGATTTCCAGGCACAGCTGGCAGAGTATCTCTCGGAAGAATATATGGAATATATTAATGAACAGAGTCTGACGGTGGAAGAGTCCGATGTGGGCTTTGATCTGGACGGAGACGGGGCGCTTGAGAGCACCATCGCCCTGACGATTGAATACGATGAGGAACTGTATGCGGATACCAATGGTTACGGCGGAACGTATCTGGATCTGTATCTTGCGGAGTTTGTTTCTAACCTCCAGTGGTACATCGACAATCTGGATTATGCGGATGGATGGACCTGGTTTGACGAGGATGGCTCTGCGCTATCGGATGATGAAGTAGCTGCCATGACTACGGAGGACAAAGCAGAGGCCTTTCTTGAGGGCCGCTGTGCGGCAGGCAGTACCGGTGAAAAGAGCGGGGATCTGCCCAGCGGCATGAACGGCGCGGCAGACTTTGCGCGCGATGAAGATTCGGATGGCGGCGGCAGATTTTCTGATGGAGAAATGCCGGAAATGGATGCTGACAGTCTCCCGGATGGCGGGATGGGCAGAGGTATGGATTCCGACAGTCTTCCCGATGGAGATATGCCGGATATGGATTCTGACAGCCTGCCGGATGGAGATATGCCGGATGATGCGGATACGGAAAGCATCGCCGACGGAGAGATGCCTGAAGGTATGAATTCCGACAGCCTGCCGGAGGATGCGGAAGGCTCTTCCGACATCAATGAAAACGTAGATACCAGCGGCGACACGATGGAAGTGGGCACTCCCGATGCGGGAACGACACAGGCCGCAGGCAGTTCCACTGATTCCGCAAACTACTCCACTTACGAGGAAATGGTGGAGGCTTATGCCGCGGACATCGCGGAGATCGAAGAAGGGGATGAATACGGAAATAATCTCGTTTCTCTCTATAATCCGCTGAACTATATCGGCGATGAAGATACCGAAGGTCCTGCCTGGACCCGTATCGTCATGGGTGCTTCCGAGGGAGATATGTCCATGTTTTCCTCACTGAATCTGCAGATTGCCTGGCTGAACGCCGGTACAGACTGTGAGATCGAATGGCAGTGGGACGGAGGCCACGTACCTTCTGAAGTCCTCTGCAGTTCTTTTGCACTTTATGTTGATCAGATGTATGCCGAGTACGCAGATGGCGTGGCGGTGGAGGCCGCTGAGGCCGAGGCGCAGACGGCAAACGGAACTGCTACGGAAGCCACTGCTGCCGATCTGAGCAGCTGGGTGGATTACTCTGACATCACCAGTGTCTCGTTCTCCCTGGCAGATGCAGTATCCTACCGTACGGCCGGAGCCAGCAAGGCCATCCCCGGCTTTGATGTGATCGATTACGGCCAGGAAGATTATGTTTTCGGCAGCAGCACACAGGATGCGCGGCACTGGAATCCCTTCCTTCTGGAAATTTTCCGGGAGCATGCGGATACGCTTTCCGAACTGTTCAATGCCGGTGAGTGATAACATTATACTAACAATACCCTATAGGAAACGGACGGTCTGCAAAATCTGCGGGCCGTCTGTTTTTTTGGACTTTAGAGACTGAGTGCGTGGTGCCTGCGGCCGTCCGATGAGTAGATTTCGGAGTTTACATCAGCTGAAAAAGGATGTAGAATACGATTGTGTCTGAATGTGAAAGACGGCAGGAAGGCAGATTTCTGCGGGTCATACGATGAGTTTGGACAGAAAGTTTTACGGGAATGAGGAAACGTGAGGAGTTATGACGTTAAAAGAACTGGGGATCGGAAAAAGCGCCGTTATTCAAAAAGTCGGCGGTGAGGGCGCGCTCAGACAACATATTTTGGACATGGGATTGATTCCAGGCGCGGAAATCACGATGGTGAAGTTTGCGCCGCTTGGCGATCCGATGGAGTTGAGAATAAACAGTTACGAATTGACATTGCGTCTGGCCGATGCAGAGACGATTGAGGTTTCGGAAATTGCAAAGGCAGGGGAGGACGCTGCTTTTGATAAAGAAAAGGAGATGGAACATCCGGGACTTGGCGAAGGCGGAAAGTATCACAGCCGTGCGGATGAGCATCCGCTGCCGGAGGGGACAATCCTGACTTTTGCACTGGCCGGGAATCAGAACAGTGGGAAGACCACTCTGTTTAACCAGCTGACCGGTGCGAACCAGCATGTGGGTAATTTCCCGGGGGTAACGGTCGACCGGAAGGACGGCGCAATCCGCGGCCATGAAGCTACGCTTGTCACGGATCTGCCGGGCATTTATTCGATGTCGCCATACTCCAGCGAGGAGCTGGTGACGCGGGATTTTGTCCTGGATAAGCATCCGCATGGGATTATTAATATTGTAGACGCGACAAATATCGAGTGGAATTTATACCTGACGATGTAGCTTATGGAGCTGGATACGCCGATGGTTCTGGCTTTGAATATGATGGATGAAGTAAGGGAAAACGGCGGTTCCATCCGAATAAATGAGATGGAGAAAATCCTGGGGATTCCGGTAGTCCCGATTTCGGCGGTAAAGAATGAAGGAATCGATGAGCTGGTTTCTCACCTGCTTCATGTGGCAAAGTATCAGGAGCGGCCGAAACGGCAGGATTTCTGTGACCGGGAGGATCATGGCGGCGCGGTTCACAGAGCCCTGCATGGCATTATGCATCTGATCGAGGATCACGCGCAGAAGGCGAACATTCCCCTTCGCTTCGCCGCAACGAAAGTGGCGGAGGGTGATCAGCTGATTCTGGAAAAGCTGAATCTTACCGAAAATGAACAGGAAATGCTGGAGCATATCCTGATTCAGATGAAGGAGGAGCGCGGACTTGACCGGAATGCCGCAATTGCCGATATGCGGTTTTCCTTTATTCAAAAGCTGTGCAGGCAGACCGTGCAGAAACCGAAGGAAAGCAGGGAGCGGCGGCGCAGTGAGAAGATTGACCGGCTTCTTACCGGAAAATATACGGCGATCCCCTGTTTTATCGGCATTATGGTGCTGGTGTTTTTCCTGACCTTCAATGTGATCGGGGCTTTTCTGCAAAATCTTTTGGAGATCGGGATTGATGCGCTGGCGGGAGCTGCGGAAACTGCCATGATTGCGGCGAACGTGCATCCGGTTCTGCGGGCTTTGATTACCGATGGTATTTTTGCGGGTGTGGGCAGTGTGCTCAGTTTCCTGCCGATTATCGTCTGTCTGTTTTTCTTCCTGTCTCTGTTAGAGGACAGCGGATATATTGCGCGGGTGGCGTTTTTTATGGACAGCCTGCTGCGAAAAATCGGTCTGTCCGGACGCAGTATCGTGCCGATGCTGATCGGATTCGGCTGCACGGTGCCTGCCGTTATGGCGACGCGGACACTTCCGAGTGAGCGGGATCGAAAGATGACGATTTTGCTGACTCCGTTTATGAGCTGTACGGCGAAGTTACCTATTTATATGTTTTTTGTGAATATATTTTTCCCGAAATACAGCGGATTGATCGTATCCGTTTTGTATTTCCTGGGAATTGCGGTGGGGATACTGGTGGCGTTTTTGTTTAAGAAAACACTGTTCCGCGGTGAGGCGGTGCCCTTTGTACTGGAGCTGCCGAATTACAGGCTCCCTGCCGTCCGGAATGTACTGCAGCTTTTATGGGAGAAGGCCAAGGATTTTCTGCGGCGTGCGTTTACGATTATTTTACTCGCCACGATCGTAATCTGGTTTTTACAGACCTTTGACCTGCAGTTGAATGTGGTGACAGACTCTCAGAACAGTATTCTGGCTGCTGTAGCGGGGCTTCTGGTGCCGATATTTAAGCCGTTGGGACTGGGAGACTGGCGGATCTGTACTTCTCTGATCAGTGGTTTTATGGCAAAAGAGAGCGTGGTTTCCACCATGGAGATCCTTTTTGCGGGAGAGGTGGCGTCTGTTCTTACTCCTCTGGCTGCGGCGACAATACTGGTATTCAGCCTTCTCTATACGCCATGTGTTGCAGCGATCGCGTCGGTGCGGCGGGAGCTGGGAGGAAAATGGGCGGTTTATGTTGTTATTGAGCAGTGTGTGATTGCATGGTTGGTCGCGGGAGCAGTCCGGGTGATCGGCCTCTTGGCCGGAATAGGGTAAAAACACAGGGAATCGTGTTGCCTGAGTAAAAAAGATTTCAGATGTTTAAAAAAAGTGCTTGCATTTCGTAAAGAATCGTGATAATATATGTTTCGTCGCCGAGAAAGGCATCTTTACGTATATATGGCCCCATGGTCAAGCGGTTAAGACATCGCCCTTTCACGGCGGTAACACGGGTTCGATTCCCGTTGGGGTCATTGCAGTGCTTTCCGGACCTTTAGCTCAGTTGGTTAGAGCAACCGGCTCATAACCGGTCGGTCCTGGGTTCGAGTCCCCGAAGGTCCATTTTATCAACTTATTTCATGGCCTGGTGGCTCAGCTGGTTAGAGCGCCGCCCTGTCACGGCGGAGGTCGTGGGTTCGAACCCCATCCGGGTCGTTATTCTCTGCCGCAGTGGCGGAATTGGCAGACGCGCGGGACTTAAAATCCCGTGGTGGCGACACTGTACCGGTTCGATCCCGGTCTGCGGCATTGATATTTTTCTTATAATTGTATATATGTGTGTGTAGCTCAGCTGGATAGAGCACTTGGCTACGGACCAAGGTGTCGGGGGTTCGAATCCTCTCACGCACGTAAAACCCCTGGATGCAGTCCGGGGGTTATTTTTATATCATAGGGAAGACCTTGCTTTTGTAAATTGTTAAAGTGCGTGATTTTCTGTGATATATTCGGAATTCACGCTTTTTTCACATAATAAACATATTTTTTCAACATGGGGAATTTAAGATGATAGACATCATAAGAAATAAAGGAGGCATTTTAAATGTTTGAGGATGAAAAAAGAGAACAAAGCATGAATGATGGGCAGAATATAGAAAATCAGGAACAGGAAGATATTTTTGCAGAGCCGGATCTGGAGATCCCGCAGGACGAGACTGCACAGAGCGGAGACGGCCTGTATCGAATGAAGGGCGACAGTATCCGGGATTCTCACCAGGAATATTCTTACGGTTCGCAGAGCCGGACGGAGCAGGATGAGACAGCGCAGGCGGAAAACAGCAATTATCAGCAGAATTCCTTTAATTCCGGAAATCAGACGGGACAAAGCGGGGCTTCACAGACGGAGAATCAGAACCGCCAGCAGTATTCTTACATTCCTCAGGATCGTCAGCCTCAGGGCGGCAGAGGGAACAATCATCCGACGAAGAGAAACCGGAAGGGGCGCGGCTTCTCATATGGGAAGGCAGTCGGCTGCGCAGTGCTCTGCGGAGTGATTATCGGCGGCTGCATTATCGGTTCTTTTGCCATTGGCAAAAATGTGGTTCCGACGACTGCGGTTGAGACAACCAGCGCAAAACTGTCTGTTGCAGACAGCACGGACAGTGATGATACAACGGCAGAGGCCACTTCATCCTCTTCCGGCACATATACGGTTGCACAGATTGCGGAGCAGTGCAGTTCTTCTGTGGTGGCAATCACCAGCATGAGCGTCTCCGAGGTTCAGACGATGTTCGGGACATATGAGCAGGAGAGCGAGGGCAGCAGTTCAGGGGTGATCGTTTCTCAGACAGATACGGAGCTTCTGATCGCAACTAATTACCATGTGATTGAAGATTCGGAGGAACTGAGTGTCTGCTTTAATGACTCAGAGGATTGGGTTTACAGCGCACAGGTTAAGGGAACATCTGAGAGCGACGATCTGGCTGTTGTGGCGGTTCAGCTTTCCGATATGGATGAAGAGGTCCTCTCGGCGATTTCCATTGCGACGATCGGCGATTCGGACAGCCTGCAGGTGGGCGATGAGGTAGTTGCGATCGGTAATGCGTTAGGTCTTGGACAGTCGGTAACGGCAGGTATCATTAGTGCTCTTGACCGTGAGGTTACCATTGACGATACCACATATACGCTTCTGCAGACAGATGCGGCCATCAATGCGGGCAACAGCGGCGGCGCACTTTTCAACATGCAGGGCGAGCTGATTGGAATTAATACGGCGAAGTTCTCCAGCGACAGTTCCTCCTCCAGCGCATCGATTGATAATATGGGATTTGCAATCCCTATGTCAAAAGCACAGTCCATCATTGAAGAGCTGATGACTCGGGAGACCAGGACAAAGCTTACGGAGAATTATGGCGCTTTGAATATCACCGGATATGATGTATCTTCCGACGCGGCAACCATGTATGGCATGCCGGAAGGCGTATATGTGTACTCTGTTGTTGAGGGAGGCGCGGCTGACAATGCCGGCATTCAGGCAGGGGATATCATTACCGCGTTGGACGGAAGTTCTCTGAGCAGTATTTCTTCGCTGCAGGAAAAGCTTCAGTATTATGCGGCGGGTGAGAGCGTAGAGGTTACGCTTCAGCGCGGCAACGGAAATACGTATGAAGAAATGACGATAACTGTAACGCTGGATAACGTTTCGGATCTGGACACCTCCTCTTCCACGACGGATGATTCTTCGACTGATTCCTCCGCGCAGGATGGTGCGGATTCCTTTGGCAATTCGGAGGATAACAGCGGCAGCGGATTCTCGCGCTGAGCAGATGCGTGAAATGGCATAGAGGGTTGCGGATTGTGAAAAGGGGAGAGGCATGAAACATTCATCAGATTGTAAAAACAGTCAGGAAAAGACAGAAAAAGAAAAGAAAAATGCTGACCGGATGACGGCCGAGGAGATAAACGCGCAGATTCAGAATCCGGAGCACGGTTTCCATGCGGAGTTTAAAGAGAATGAAGGCTGGGATGTGCGGTTCGGCAAGCTGAAGCTTAATACATGGTACGGAACGTTGATTATCCTGGGGATTGTACTGGCGGTGTTTATCCTGTTTTCCGAGCTGAGTAAATAAATTTGTTCTTATAATCTGAATAAAATCATAAAATCAGCAGATACTAGCCGTGTAAATTACAAACAGGAGGTAATAAATCATGGCAAGAAATTATTCGGCTGACAATGATTACACAAACGAGGCTGGCTCTAACAAGGCACAGAATAAGTCTCAGAACAAGGCGCAGAACAAATCACAGAATAAAGCTTCTGACTGCGGAAAAAACGTATCGAATGCATCCAATGCTTCGAACGCATCCAACGCGTCCAATGCGTCCAACGCTTCCAACTGCGGCAAGAACTGCAACTGACAATCCGGAGATCCGGACATGAACAAAACAGAATATGGTGCATACAATGTAAGGTAGGCACAGACGAAACAGGCTGCGAAGGCAGCCTGTTTTATATGTAAAATACAAATATCTGTATTGTCATCGGCAAACCGGTACAAGAATCGTACAAGAATATCTTTCCGGGAGTGATTGACAGAAAATGTCAAAACAGATAAACTAAAGCTCATGAATGATTCGTGAGATCATATGAATGAAAGGAACGATGGGAACGGATTTTATGGGAATGTCGGAATTTATTTCGCCTTGCCATTTCGGCATGGAAGCAGTTTTGAAGCGGGAGATTTATGATCTTGGTTATGATATTGTGAAAGTGGAAGACGGCAGGGTGACTTTTGCGGGAGATGCCGAGACGGTCTGCCGGGCAAATATTAATCTGCGTACCACGGAGCGGGTACTGTGGAAAGTCGGCGGTTTTCATGCGGAGACTTTTGACGAACTTTTTGAAGCGGTAAAAGCGATTGCATGGGAAGATTATCTTCCTGCGGATGCCAGATTCTGGGTGGCGAAAGCCTCCTCTGTGAAGAGTAAACTTTTCAGTCCGTCCGACATTCAGTCAATCGTGAAGAAAGCAATTGTGGAACGCCTGAAGAGCTGTTACGGGATCAGCTGGTTTGAGGAAACCGGCGCGTCCTACCCGCTCAGGGTTTTCCTGAACAAGGATGAGGTTACGATCGGCCTCGATACTTCCGGGGATTCTCTTCACAAACGCGGGTACCGGGTGCTGAGCAGCAGGGCCCCCATTACGGAGACGCTGGCAGCAGCGATGATTCTCCTGACGCCATGGAAAGGAGACCGGATTCTGGTGGATCCTTTCTGCGGCAGCGGCACCATTCCCATCGAGGCGGCGATGATCGCTGCAGATATGGCTCCGGGTATGCATCGGCATTTCCTTGCGGAAACCTGGGGGAATCTGATTGGTTCTGACTTGTGGGAAGATGCCTTTGAGGAGGCTGCCGAGCGGGTAAATCTGTCGGCGGAGACGCAGATTCAGGGATACGATATTGACGGGGAAATTATCCGGGCAGCCAGAGATAATGCGCGGCGTGCCGGGGTTGACCATTTGATTCATTTTCAGCAGAGAGCGGTGGAGGACCTGAACCATCCGAAAAAATACGGTTTTGTCATTACAAATCCGCCGTATGGTGAGCGGCTGGAAGAAAAGGCTGCCCTGCCGGAACTGTACCGCCAGATTGGTCAGGCTTTTGACCGGCTTGACTGCTGGTCGGAATATCTGATCTCGGCCTATGAGGATACCGAGCGGTATATTGGGAAAAAAGCAGACAAAAAGCGTAAGATTTATAATGGCATGCTGCGGACGACCCTGTATCAGTATCTGGGGCCGAAGCCGCCGCGGAGGCGCAGAGAAGAGTAAGAGTTTTGGGCTTGATGTAAAAAAGCGGGGCGCTTATGGGCGTCTGCATTGCCGGGCGAAGCATGGCGGAATGGAGAATGAGATGAACAGAAAGATAATTTTTGCTACCGGAAATAAAAATAAAATGATTGAGATCCGACAGATTCTGGGAGATCTGGGCTGGGAAATCCAATCCATGAAGGAGGCCGGAATTGACGCGGATATAATCGAGGACGGAACCACCTTTGAAGAGAATGCGCTGATCAAGGCGAAGGCGGTCGCGGCCTGCTGCGATGATATTGTGCTGGCAGACGATTCAGGCCTGGAGATTGACTATCTGAATAAGGAACCCGGGATTTATTCTTCCCGGTACGCGGGGGAAGACACTTCTTATGAGATAAAAAACCAGATGCTTTTAGACCGGCTTCAGGGGGTTCCCAGAGAAAAGCGAACGGCCCGTTTTGTCTGTGCTGTGGCGGCTGTGATTCCGGGACAGGAGCCTGTGGTTGTCCGCGGTACGATTGAGGGGTACATTGGAGACAAGCCGGCCGGCGAGAATGGGTTCGGCTATGATCCGATCTTTTATGTCGAAGATTTAAACTGTTCTACAGCCGAACTTTCGCCGGAAGAAAAGAACGCAAGAAGTCACAGAGGGAACGCTCTTCGAATGATGAGAGAAAAAATAAAAAATTTATGTTGACATCGGCGCGTTCTTGCCATATAATATGATTTGTGTTGCGGGTGAGCAGTTAGCAGGATAAAGCGGGGTGTGGCTCAGCTTGGCTAGAGCGCCTGGTTTGGGACCAGGAGGCCGCAGGTTCGAATCCTGTCACCCCGACTAAAAGCAAATATCAGCGGGTGTAGTTCAATGGTAGAACACCAGCCTTCCAAGCTGGACACGTGGGTTCGATTCCCATCACCCGCTCTCTCCTTTTGCAGACCGCATATGGTTGCGTGAAGCAGATTGATCAGCTGAATGGTGAGCGCGGCTTTGAACTGTGAGAAAAGGAAGAGAATATTATGTGTCCGTAGCTCAGCTGGATAGAGCAACGGCCTTCTAAGCCGTGGGTCGGGGGTTCGAATCCCTTCGGGCATACTTAGTTTCATATGGTGGGTATAGCGCAGCTGGTTAGCGCGCCAGATTGTGGCTCTGGAGGCCAAGGGTTCGAATCCCTTTATCCACCCTCGCTGGATTTGCAGCAGAAGAAGTCTGGACTATGCTGTTACTGCATAGGTATGATGGGCTATCGCCAAGCGGTAAGGCACAGGACTTTGACTCCTGCATTCGCCGGTTCGAATCCGGCTAGCCCAGTTTCAATTATATATGGGTGTGTAGCTCAGTTGGTAGAGCACCTGACTTTTAATCAGGTTGTCCCGGGTTCGAACCCCGGCACGCTCATTCGACAAAAGTGGCGAACCTCTGGGGGTTGGCCATTTTTTTGTATCATGGGAAAGACCTTGTTGTTGCAAAGTGTTAAAGTATGTATTTCCTGTGATATCATGTTGCGGTTCGGCTTGTTTACGATGTGGGAGATGGACAGTCATGCAGATGGAGACAATTTCGGCGGAAGAGACTTTTGCGCTGGGAGTGAAAATCGGAGAGAATGCAAAGCCCGGCGATGTGTATACCCTGGTGGGTGATCTGGGCGTGGGAAAGACCGTTTTTACTCAGGGTGTCGCCTGCGGACTTAAGATCACCGAGCCGGTCAACAGTCCGACATTTACCATTGTACAGATTTATGAGGGTGGACGGTTGCCTTTTTATCATTTTGACGTCTACCGCATCGGAGACGTTGAGGAAATGGATGAGATCGGATATGAAGATTATTTTTACGGCGACGGCGTAACGATGATCGAGTGGGCGAATCTCATCGAAGAGATCCTCCCGGAGCATCGGTGGGATATCCGTATTGAAAAGGATCTGGAAAAGGGGTTGGACTATCGCAGGATTATCATAGACGAAATCGGGCATGAGGAGGCGCATGATTTATGAAGATTCTTGCTCTGGAGAGTTCCGGCCTTGTGGCCGGGATTGCTGTTATAGAGGACGACAATCTCCTGGGAGAGTATACGGTTAATTATAAAAAAACACATTCACAGACATTATTGCCGATGCTGGATGAGGTGGCGCGAATGATTGAGCTGGATCTGAATTCAATTGATGCCATCGCGGTTTCCGGCGGTCCGGGGTCTTTTACGGGTCTCCGCATCGGGTCTGCCACGGCGAAAGGGCTCGGACTGGCTTTGGATAAGCCGCTGGTTCATGTGCCGACGGTAGATGCGCTGGCCTGTAATCTCTGGGGATGTGAGAGCCTGATCTGCCCGCTTATGGACGCCCGGCGCAATCAGACTTATACCGGGATTTACCGGTTTTGCGGCGGGCAGCTGGAGATTTTGAAGCAGCAATGTGCCGTCGGTATTGACGAGATCGTGGCGGAAGTGAATCGATTGGGGCAGCCGGTCGTGTTTTTGGGCGACGGAGTTCCGGTTTTTTCTACTTATATAGAGGAAAACTGCACAGTACCTTATATGTTCGCGCCGGCCCATATGAATAAGCAGCGTGCCGGGGCGGTGGCTTATCTGGGATTGCAGTATGTGAGGGCAGGTTTGATAGAATCAGCGACGGAACATCGCCCGGATTATCTGCGAATGTCGCAGGCGGAGAGAAATCGTGCAGAACATTCAGATCAGAACCATGAGAATTGAAGATATTCCGTCTGTGGCGGCTCTGGAGCAGGAGGCCTTTTCGGAACCCTGGGCAGAGGATGGGTTTGCAGCCGCGCTTGCACAGGAGGGGAACTGTTTTGTTGTTGCGGTGACCGGGATTGCTCCGGCGGAGTGTTCACACGAGAAAGTAATCGGTTACTGCGGCCTGTACACGGCGGCGGATGAAGGCGAGATTACGAATATAGCTGTGGCGGAAGCGTATCGCTGCGGCGGGGTAGGATCCGCGCTGGTCGGCGCCGTAAAGAAAAAGGCACAGCAATGGGAGGTCTGCCGGATTTTCCTGGAGGTGCGCGCGTCAAACATGGCGGCGCAGTCTTTATATGAAAAAGAAGGGTTTAAAACGGTGGGGCTGCGTAAGGGCTTTTATCGAAAACCGGCGGAGGACGCTCTTGTGATGTGCTGCGATCTTTAAAACGGATGGTTTTGAAGACTTACATGGGAGAAGGCATATGAATAAAGGCGGGGATATTTACTGCAACTGCTGCGGGAAAAAGATACACACCCGGGAAGATGCCCGGATGGAGGATTATTTTCACCTCGAAAAAACCTGGGGGTATTTTTCGAAAAGGGACGGATTGACACAGGAGGCGGATATTTGCGAGGACTGTCTGGAACAGTGGATGCAGACTTTCCGCAGTGCACCGGATGTCAGAGAAAGGACAGAGATTTTCGAATGTTAGATGTATGCTTGCTTGGGACGGGCGGAATGATGCCGCTGCCTTATCGGAAACTGACGGCGCTGATGACGCGTTTTAACGGAAGCAATCTTCTCATTGACTGCGGGGAGGGTACGCAGGTGGCCGTCAAGGAAAAAGGCTGGAGCTTTCATGATATTGACATCATTTGTTTTACACATTTTCATGCAGATCATATCAGCGGCCTGCCGGGACTTTTGCTGACGATGGGAAATGCGGAACGGACGCAGCCGTTGCTGATGATCGGCCCGAAAGGCCTGGAGCGTGTGGTAACCGCCTTGCGGGTGATCGCTCCGGAACTGCCGTTCCCGATTCGGTTTCATGAGCTGACACATCGCGAGGAAGTTGTTCGGGTAAAAGGATACAAAATTCACGCATTTCGCGTGCAGCATAATGTGGCCTGCTATGGGTATTCGCTGGAGATTGAACGTCAGGGACGGTTTGATGTCGGCCGAGCCGTGGAAGCAGACATTCCGCAGAAATTCTGGAGCCGCCTTCAGAAGGGCGAAGTGATCGGAGATGGTGACCGTACGCTGACGCCGGATATGGTTCTGGGACCGCCGCGCAGGGGAATCAAAGTAACCTACTGCACGGATACCCGGCCGACATCACTGATTGCCGAATGTGCAAAAGATTCCGACCTTTTTATCTGCGAGGGCATGTATGCGGAAAAGGATAAAATAGAGAAGGCGCGTCAGTATAAGCATATGACGTTTTATGAAGCGGCAAAACTGGCGGATGCCGCAGGCGTTGCGGAGATGTGGCTGACTCATTTCAGCCCGTCTCTGGTTCATGCAGAGAATTATATGAAGGATGTTAAAGCAATTTTTCCTTATGCGTCATTAGGGAAAGACGGCCGGTCGGTGGAACTGGACTTTATTGACGAATAAAGCAGCCGACAATTCATACGGTCGGAGAACGGTTCGTCAGTAGGAATGGAGTGTAACAGGATGGATGAAAAAGATATACGGATTCTTGCAATCGAAAGCTCTTGCGATGAAACCGCTGCCGCAGTGGTAAGAAACGGCAGGGAGGTTTTGTCAAATGTAATTTCCTCTCAGATTGCGCTTCACACACTCTATGGAGGAGTAGTGCCGGAAATTGCATCCAGAAAGCATATAGAAAAAATAAATCAGGTAATCGAAGAAGCTTTGCGCCAGGCGGAAATGACATTGGATGATATTACTGCCGTGGCGGTTACTTACGGACCGGGGCTGGTAGGAGCGCTTCTGGTAGGCGTCGCCGAGGCGAAAGCCATCTGCTACGCGCGAAAACTCCCTTTGATTGGTGTGCATCACATCGAGGGGCATATCAGTGCCAATTATATTGAGAATAAAGAACTGGAGCCGCCGTTTCTTTGTCTGGTGGTATCCGGCGGCCATACACATCTGGTAAATGTGGTTGATTACGGAAAGTATGAGATCCTTGGAAAAACGCGGGATGATGCGGCCGGAGAGGCTTTTGACAAGGTGGCGCGGGCGATCGGACTGGGCTATCCGGGCGGCCCGAAGATTGAGAAAGCAGCCCGGGAGGGAGATGCTGACGCAATCTTTTTTCCGAGGGCAAAAATCAGTGATAATCCGTTTGATTTCAGCTTCAGCGGTGTAAAATCGGCAGTTTTGAATTATATCAACAGCTGCAAGATGAAAAACATTCCGATCGTTCAGGCGGACATCGCTGCTTCTTTCCAAAAGGCGGTTGTGGATGTGCTGATCTCGCATGCCATGAATGCGGCAAAGGAAACCGGTGCGAAAAAACTGGCGATTGCCGGCGGTGTGGCTTCTAACGGATACTTGCGGGAAGGAATGCGTCAGGCCTGCGGGGAGCATGGCATCGAATTTTATCACCCGAGTCCGATTCTGTGTACAGATAATGCGGCAATGATCGGTGCGGCAGGATATTATGAGTATTTGTCCGGTACGCGGCACGGCTGGGATCTGAATGCAATTCCGAATTTGAAATTGGGAGAACGGTGAGTAGAGTAATGGAGCGGAAAGGATGGATGCTGTGAATAGAGATGAAAGACATGTGGCGATTGTCCTTGCGGCGGGAAGAGGTTCCCGCATGAACAGCGATGTTCCGAAGCAGTTTCTCGAGTTGGACGGGAAGCCGCTGGTCTTCTATGCTCTGAAAGCTTTCCAGGATAGTTTCATTGATGAAATTATACTTGTTACCGGTGAGAACCAGATAGATTTTTGCCGCCGGGAAATTGTGAAGAAATATAATTTGACGAAGGTGAAACAGGTCATATCCGGCGGGCGGGAAAGATATGAATCGGTATTCAGGGGCCTTTCTACGGCGTCGAATTGCGATTACATTTACATTCACGATGGGGCTCGCCCGTTTATTGATCAGGAACTGCTTTTGCGGGCGAAGCGCTGCGTAGAAACCGTGGGGGCGTGTGCGGCAGGCATGCCCGTAAAGGATACAATCAAAGTGGTTGATGAAATGAACATGGTCACCTCCACACCGGATCGTTCTTATCTGTGGCAGATACAGACACCGCAGGTTTTTTCTTTTCCGTTGATAAAGAAAGCGTATGAGCGGATGTTCGCGTCCGGCGACTGCAGCGGCATCACTGATGATGCGATGGTGGCGGAACGGTTTCTCTCCTGCCCGGTTCAGTTGTTTGAGGGATCCTACCGCAATCTGAAGATTACAACGCCGGAAGATCTTCCGGTAGCAAAAATGCTTTTAAAAAAGAAAAATTAGTTATTGACAACAGGGGGAAGCGATAGTATAATTGCTTTTGCACTGATTTGAGAAAAACAGTTGAAAAACACAGTTTGGAGAGTTACCGAAGTGGTCATAACGGGGCGGTCTTGAAAACCGTTTGTCTGAAAGGGCGCGTGGGTTCGAATCCCACACTCTCCGTTATCGGCTCCGTCGATAATTATAATAACAGTAAGTAAGGCATATGGAGAAGTACCCAAGATGGCTGAAGGGACACCCCTGGAAAGGGTGCAGGTCGTTAATAGCGGCGCGAGGGTTCAAATCCCTCCTTCTCCGTTTATTTTTTTCTGTAAAACCGAGAATGAAAATGAATCATACAGTATT
>JAJPZY010000017.1 GCA_021204085.1 Clostridiales bacterium
TTGTCTTGAAAGCCGATTTTTCTGGCCTAAAGGTCATTTAATCAGCGTATCCTTAGAACTATTGTTTGATAAAGGAAGGTTATTTGAACTCAATGAATGCTGTTTCGGATAAGGACTACATGCCGGTCAGAGTTTCTGTGATCGTGCCTGTATTTAATGGGGAAAAACATTTAAGACAGTGTCTTGACAGTATTTGCAATCAGACGCTGAGAGAAATTGAAATTATTTGTGTGGATGACGGATCCACGGACAGATCTTTTGAAATCCTGCAGGAATATAAAACGCGCGATAACAGAATTCAGCTTTACAGACAGGAAAATAAGTTTGCCGGAGCGGCGCGCAATCTCGGAAAAAGTCATGCGGCAGGGGAATATCTGGTGTTTTGGGATTGCGATGATTTTTTTGAGTTGAATGCCTTGGAAGAATTATATTTCAGGGCGGTTTCCTGTCAGGCGGATATTTGCGTGTGCGGAGCTAACAGATTTCTCGATGAAGAAGATAAAGTGGATTCTTCAGTTCAATCTTATTTGAATACCAGAAGAATTCCGAATACCGAAATATTCAATAGGGAGACAAATGAGAAATTTATTCTTAATTTCACAACTGTAGCGCCATGGAATAAGTTGTTCTGTAGAGAGTTTGTTGAAAACTCTGATCTTGATTTTCAGGAAATCAGGAATGGAAATGATATATACTTTGTTGTTAATGCACTTTGCCGGGCGAAGCGTATTACCGTTGTAAATCAGGCATTGGTGACATATCGTACTAGTCAAAAAAATAACTTGACGACAACTTCTTTTCTCGCACCGATAGCTCCTGTTGAAGCTTGGGCTAGCACGGCAGAAAGTTTAGAAAAAGATGGTATATTGCCTGAAAGAAGTTTTGTGAATAGGAGTCTTGAAAATATTATCTATTTGCTAAGGAATATTACTGAATATGAAGCTTTTGAAGAAACAGTAAGGACATTAAAAGCAGGTTCTCTGGAGCGAATGCACATCACGGAAAATAATTGTGGTGATTTTTACTATTTAAATTGGCTTGAGGGGATTGTCACGCATTTATATCAGGATACACCGGAGAATTTTCTGGTGTATTTAATGCATGTTAATTATTTGCAATTAAGAGAAAAATCAGCAGAAAAGAGAGCATGCGTTCAAAAATTAAAGGCGTCAAGGGAACAGGTTGAACGGCAGAAAGAAACGAATTATAAAATAAAAAAACGATTAATGAAAAAAAAGAAGGAATTGGCGAGCCTAGAAAAAATCTCCGCAGAATATCAAAAGGCGATTAATGAAATTGTTTCTTCTTATTCATATCGTATAGGCAGGATATTTACATGGTTGCCTCGAAAGATTAGAAGCTTTTTGGGAAAATAACAGTGGCAAACAGGAAGAACTATATGAAAAAGAATTTGAAAATTGCAGTGGCCGGTACCGGATATGTCGGCCTTTCCATAGCTGTCTTGCTTGCACAGCATCATAATGTGACAGCCGTTGATATAATTCCGGAAAAGGCAGACATGGTCAATCGGCGGATATCTCCCATTCAGGATGAGTATATTGAAAAATATCTGGCGGAAAAGGAACTGCACCTTACTGCAACGCTGAACGCACGGGAGGCATATACGGATGCTGATTTTGTGATTATAGCAGTTCCGACGAATTATGACAGTCAAAAGAACTTTTTTGATACATTTGCTGTGGATTCGGTGATCAGCCTGGTGATGGAGTATAATCCTGATGCAGTTATAGTAATCAAGTCCACCGTGCCTGTCGGGTATACGGAATTGATTCGTGAAAAAACAGGAAGCAGAAATATTCTATTTAGTCCGGAATTCCTGCGGGAGTCAAAGGCGCTCTATGATAATCTTTATCCCTCACGCATCATTGTAGGTACGGATATGGCAGATGAGCAGCTGGTAAATGCCGCTCATATTTTTGCGGAGCTTTTACAGGAGGGAGCCATCAAAAAAAGTGTTGATGTATTATTTATGGGGTTTACGGAGGCGGAAGCGGTAAAGCTTTTTGCGAACACTTATCTGGCATTGAGGGTTTCTTATTTTAATGAGTTGGATACGTATGCTGAGTCTAAGGGACTCAACACCAGGCAGATTATTGACGGTGTATGTCTGGATCCGCGCATCGGCTCCCATTACAACAACCCTTCTTTCGGTTATGGCGGATACTGTCTCCCGAAAGATACCAAACAGCTCCTTGCGAACTACAGGGATGTTCCGGAGAACCTGATCGAAGCGATTGTGGAGTCCAACCGCACCCGAAAGGATTTCGTTGCGGATCGCGTGCTGCACCAAGCGGGATATTATGATTATTTTAATCGGGGAGATTTTGAGGCGGGAAAAGAGAAAACCTGCGTGGTGGGCGTTTATCGGCTGACCATGAAATCAAACTCGGATAATTTCAGGCAGTCTTCGATTCAGGGGGTCATGAAGCGAATCAAAGCGAAAGGCGCCACGGTAATCGTGTATGAGCCGACGCTGGAGGATGGTTCTACTTTTTTCGGCAGCCGTGTGGTAAACTCGCTGGAGTTGTTTAAGAGTGAAAGTAAAGTTATCATAGCGAATCGGTATGATGCGTGCCTGAATCCTCATTTTCCAGAAATTTTCGGGAGTATGAAAAAAAGTCTGTAAAAGTTTAAATGTTAGGTCTTCTATGA
>JAJPZY010000074.1 GCA_021204085.1 Clostridiales bacterium
GGCAGCGGCAAAGAAATCTGCAGAGAAGAAACCGGCAGCAGCAAAGAAACCTGCGGAGAAGAAGCCGGCAGCGGCAAAGAAGTCTGCGGAGAAGAAGCCGGCAGCAGCAAAGAAATCTGCGGAGAAGAAACCGACAGCAGCAAAAAAAACGGCAGAGGTTTTTGCGGAAACTGAAAAGGAATAAGAAATAGAAAGAGCGTTTGGTCAGCAGATGCCTGAAGCTGTAAAAAACGCTCTTTCTGTTGTTTGTAACTGTAAAAGTAATCCGGAAACGTTTATTTCAACGTTTTTAAATCAATGAATGATGAATCGTAAAGAAGCTGATTTTTATCGCGGGAATAATAATAGGCATGGTCCGAGAGGAATTCTTCCTGTGAAATCTGCGTTTCGTTAACTTCGCGGACCATCTCGGAAAAGTCTTTCATCCGGTCATTTTGGAAGGCCGGAACCAGAATGATTTCGTGGATACTGCTCGGAAGAACATAGAAATCAGATTGAAACTGCTCTGCGTAAGAACGGATCAGATCATCATAGATCAGGCAGGAAGCGCCGAACATATTTTGTGTGTTCGTAAGCACATACATGGGATAAAGCGGATCGTCCGGAACTGCTACGGTCGGGTAATTCTGATCAGGCAGCATCTCTTTCAAAAGACTGTTCATGTTACACAGTTTTGGTGCAAGCAGGCGCTTCGAGTTTTCAAGAGCAAGCGGGTAAAGCATTTGCGTGGTTTGCTGCCACATCTGCAGATGTGAATTGCGGATCAGGATTGTCGCATTGCCGCTGTCAGAGTTCAGGGGGATATAACAGTAAAATACGATGGCCAGATCCAGAAACGGGATATGAGGAATGTCCTGCAGAAGCCGGCGGTTTCTGTCATAATGAATCAATTTCAGGACAATGCGTGATTCCGTTTTATCAAAATCTGTAAAAAAGCGGACATCAATATGCTCATTCGTTTTGTTTGTGCGGTAATTCTCCAGAATACGTCCATAGGCGGCCAGAAAATCATTTTCCGTCAGGTAGTAATCGTAGTAGTAATTAAGATATATCGTTGGAGCAATGTTAACTTTGTTTTCTAAAATAATCAGGCCGTCAAGATATTTTCCGTTATTTTTGCATACGGATTGTATCATGATCTGTTTCGGATTCGGAATGTCATCGGACAGGCGGTTAAGAACTGCCTCTTTAAATGCTTCATATGTCATAGATAATCTGAGATTGGTATAAGATATTCAGATGTGAGAATGATATCACAAATTGCGGCTGCTTGCAAGCGGAAAAGAAAATTATATGGAAAAACAAAAACCTACTTGACAAGTAGGAATAGTAGGAATATAATACAGAAAAACATACAAAATATATATGAATTATAGGAGGAAGAAAAATGAGCAAGGTTTATCAGGGAACACTGGATTTGATCGGCAATACGCCGTTGGTTGAGATTCGGAATATTGAAGAAGAGCTCGGACTTAAGGCCAGAGTGCTTGTTAAGCTGGAGTATTTTAATCCTGCAGGTTCCGTAAAGGACAGAATCGCGAAAGCGATGATTGAGGATGCAGAGCAGAAAGGTATATTGAAAAAAGGAGCTGTAATCATTGAACCAACCTCCGGAAATACCGGAATCGGTCTTGCTGCGATTGCCGCCGCAAAGGGGTACCGCATCATTCTTACCATGCCGGAGACCATGAGCGTGGAGCGCAGGAATATTTTGAAAGCATATGGAGCGGAGATTGTCCTTACCGAGGGAGCCAGAGGGATGAAAGGTGCCATTGAAAAGGCTGATGAACTGGCTGCACAGTATGAGAACAGTTTTATTCCCGGTCAGTTTGTGAACCCGGCAAACCCGGCGATTCACAAGGCGACTACGGGGCCGGAGATCTGGAATGATACGGACGGTGAGGTAGATGTCTTTGTGGCCGGCGTAGGTACCGGCGGTACTCTTACCGGTGCGGGAGAGTATCTGAAGGAGCACAAGGCGGGTGTAAAAGTTGTGGCGGTGGAGCCCGCGACATCCCCGGTTCTTTCTGAGGGAAAAGCCGGCGCCCATAAAATCCAGGGAATCGGAGCAGGATTTGTTCCGGATGTTCTGAATACGAAGATTTACGATGAAGTTATCACCATCGCGAACGAGGATGCATTTGAACTGGCAAAGTATCTGGCAAAGAAAGAGGGAATTCTGACCGGTATTTCTTCCGGAGCAGCTTTAAAGGCGGGAATTGATCTGGCAAAGCGTCCGGAGAACGAGGGGAAGACAATCGTAGTGATCCTTCCGGATAACGGGGACCGGTATTATTCGACGCCGCTGTTTGTGGAGGCCTAAGAAATTATAAGTGGACGGACAGTCTTATTGATATGAGAAATTGGTTTGTATCAAAAATAATGGAATTGAGAAGTTTGGATAATAAGAAAAATCGGGCTGTCTGACAAGAATAAAAAGACAGCCATATATTTAGAACTAATAGCATAGAAAAGAAATAGGAGAAATATGATATGGCAGAGAAGATTGCAAGAAAAGACAGACATTTGAAATTTGAGACGCTGCAGCTGCATGTGGGACAGGAGAATCCGGATCCGGCTTCTGACGCGAGGGCGGTTCCGATTTACGCGACGACTTCCTATGTGTTTCATAATTCCGCGCATGCGGCCGCCCGTTTTGGCCTGGCTGATCCGGGGAATATTTACGGAAGGCTGACGAATTCTACACAGGGTGTGTTTGAGGACAGAATTGCCGCTCTGGAAGGCGGTTCGGCTGGTCTGGCACTGGCGAGCGGCGCGGCAGCCATTACTTATACGATTCAGGCGCTGGCGACTGCCGGAGAGCATATTGTAGCGCAGAAAACAATCTATGGCGGGACTTCAAATCTGCTGGCGCACACGTTACCTCTCTACGGGATTACGACGACTTTTGTGGATGCGCATAATCTGGAAGAAGTGGAGGCTGCCATTCAGGAGAACACGAAAGCGATCTATCTGGAGACTCTGGGCAATCCGAACAGTGATATCCCGGATCTTGACGCGATTTCTGAGATTGCTCACAGGCACGGGCTTCCGGTTGTGGTTGACAATACGTTTGGTACACCATATCTGATTCGCCCGTTTGAGCATGGTGCGGATATCGTTGTACATTCCGCGACAAAGTTTATCGGCGGACATGGCACGACGCTTGGCGGAGTTGTTGTTGAAGGTGGTACGTTTGACTGGGCAGCCAGCGGAAAATATCCCTGGATTTCCGAGCCGAATCCCAGCTATCACGGTGTGAAATTTACAGAGGCGGCGGGACCGGCAGCATTTGTTACCTACATCCGCGCAATCCTGCTCAGGGATACTGGGGCGCTGCTTTCCCCGTTTGCGGCTTTTTTGCTTCTTCAGGGCACGGAGACGTTGTCACTTCGAATTGAGCGTCACAACGAGAACACAAAGAAAGTCGTGGAATATCTGGTGAATCATCCGCTCGTGGAGAAGGTCAATCACCCTTCCCTTCCGGATCATCCGGATCATGCGTTGTATGAGCGGTATTTCCCCAATGGCGGCGCAAGCATATTTACCTTTGAGATCAAAGGCGGCCAGGAGGAAGCACATAAATTTATAGACAATCTGGAAATTTTCTCTCTGCTGGCAAACGTGGCAGATGTGAAATCACTGGTGATTCACCCGGCGACCACGACCCACAGCCAGTGCACGCAGGAGGAACTTCTGGATCAGGGAATTAAGCCGAATACGATCCGCCTTTCCATCGGCACAGAGAATATTGATGATATTATTCAGGATCTGGATGAGGCATTTAAAACATTGCAGTAGATGAAGGGAGAATGAGGTAAGGTGAGGTTTTCAAAAAAAAGTCGTTATGGCCTTACCGCGTTGATCGACCTGTCTGTCTATTCACGGTCCGGACATGTTGCCTTGAGCAGTATTGCCCAGCGCAACGGAATCTCGGTGCAGTACCTCGAGCAGGTATTCGGGGCGCTGCGCCGGGCGGGAATTGTTAAGAGTGTGAAAGGACCACAGGGAGGATACCTGCTGAATTGGCCGGCCCGATGTATCACTGTCGCAGCGGTGGTGGAGGCTCTGGAAGGCAGTTATCATCTGGCTGATGAGAAATCTTCCGGTGAAACCGGCAATGCTGCTGCGGCAGCCATACAGACGCAGGTCGTAGACGCGGTCAATCAGAAAATGGATGAGCTTTTGCAGAATATTACGCTCGAAGACCTGGAGCGGGAGTATACGGATTATCAGGCAAATAATGAGATGATGTACTATATATGATACAAGGAGATAAAAGTCAGGAATCGAATGCTGGCATTCGTATTTCTGACTTTGAGACCCGCACAAATATATAATAAGGACTACATCAGCGGAGCAAATAATCTCAAGATACACTGCGCCAGCCGAAGGACAGCGCTCTGATGCCAATATTTTTCCGTGACTTCAGCAGAAAGAGAAAACAGCTCAGCAAAATCGCCTTTGATACTTTTCAGAGTGCTGTCGCATTGATACAGAAGGACGCCGTCCTCAAAGTGGTGATAGAGACTTCGATAGTCAAAGTTCACGGTTCCTACGGTGCCGATTTCGTCATCACAGATTACCTGCTTCGCATGCAGGAATCCCGGTTTGTATTCATAAATACGGACACCTTTTTGTACCAGTCTGGCATAGTAGGACCGCGTCACCCGGTAGACCAGTTTCTTGTCAGGAATGCCGGGCGTGACAATCCTGACGTCTACGCCGCGCTGAGCCGCCAGACATAGCTCCCGGTTTATCTCGTCGGTGATGATCAGATAAGGTGTGGTCAGCCAAAGGTAATGTTTCGCGTTTTTTATCAGATTCATGTAGATATTTTCACCGACAGCTTCGTCATCGAGAGGCGTGTCGCCATAGGGCTGGACAAAGCTCTTTTCTTTTGCCCTGTATTCCTGATGCCGGAGATATCCGGCTGAGGCTTCTTTTGAATCCGTCGCGTCCATCGCGTTCCACATTTCCAGAAACATAATGGTCAGGCTGTTTACTGCGTCGCCCTCCAGGCGGATACCGGTATCCCGCCATTCGCCGTACGGGTGGGTCAGATTAAAATATTCATCCGCCAGATTGTATCCGCCGGTATACCCGATTTTGCCGTCAATCACGGTGATCTTTCGATGATCCCTGTTATTCATAAAGACATTCAGTACCGGAACCAGAGGGTTAAAGCGGCGGCATTTTACACCGATGGATTCCATCCGGCCGATGAAACCGGTGTCGATGAAACCGATGCTCCCTACATTATCATAAAAAATGCGTACTTCTACGCCTGCAGCGGCGCGTTCTGCGAGAATCGGTTTTAAAAGGGAAAATATTTCTGCTTCCTGAATGGCATGATATTCCAGAAAAATAAACTGTTTTGCGTTTGCAAGATCCTGAAGCTGGGCTTCGAAGGCCAATGACGCATTCGCATAAAAGACTGCGTCCGTGTTCTGATATACGGGATAGGCTCCGAAATCACGGATATAGCGGCATTGATTTGCGATAGAGGGATCCCGGTTTTCCAGGGCATCCATGACCGCCTGTTCCTGCGGTATCATTGACTGGAAGGCATCAGAAACAGCGGTAAATTTTTTGCGGATCTTTCTCATGCCGCGTTTGTTTCCGAACATGGCATAGAGACATAAACCCAGCACAGGAAGAATAAGCATCAGCACCATCCAGGGTGTCTTGAAGGCGGCATTTTCGTTTTTGCCGTAGATGCGGACAGCCACCAGTATCGCCATGACGCGAAATACGTATTGCAATACAGGTATACGGTACTTCAGTACGGATATCGTAAGGACGATCCAGGCAACCTGCAGGATCATTGATATCAGAACAAATATTACGCGGGCCATGCTGTTTTTTACATGGCTTTTTCGCTCGAGCTGCATTGTCTTTTTCATATCATAGTACTTTCCTGTGTTCTCTGATTTTATCCCCGAAAATCTTATGAAAAGGCGGAATCCAACCGGTCTTTACAAGCAGTGTATCACGGTTACAGTATAGTACATAAAGCTTATGCTGACCAGTAAAATAAATATGAAATAATTTCCAAAATATTTTAAGGGCATCTTTTATCCGTACGGAAATCGTGGTATGATTGTCTGGCAAAATTATATGCTTTTTTTATTCGGAGATAGAAAGATGATAAATTCTCTGCACGGGGATACGGAGGTTATCCTGCCGGGAAAGGAAGATGAATGGCAAAGTTTGAAGTAGAATTAAAAAAAATCGTGGATGATTCCTATGAGATTGAGATCGGATATGGACTGGCGGATGTTTTAATGCAGGATATTAAAAATGGTCTGGTGTCCTCTGTCCGCAAGTTTGCTGTGGTTACGGATTCCAATGTAGAACCGTTGTATGCCGTTCCCATTATGGAGAAACTAAAGGCTGCCGGATATCAGGCGGATCTGTTTTCTTTTGAGGCAGGAGAGAAAAGCAAGACGCGGGGGACGAAAGCGATGATTGAGGATGCCATGCTGTCGGCGGGTTACCGCAGAGACTGCTGTGTGATCGCTGTCGGCGGCGGCGTTGTGACGGATCTGTCCGGATTTACGGCGGGCACGTTCGGAAGAGGTGTTCCGTTCATCAATTACGCGACCACATTGCTTGCGGCAGCGGATGCATCCGTGGGTGGGAAGACGGCCGTAGATACGCCGCTGGCGACGAATCTGATCGGACTGTTTAACCAGCCGAAGAAGGTATATCTGGATCTGGATTCCTGGAAGACTTTGCCCCGGCGTGAAATCTCAAGCGGAATGGCGGAGACGATTAAGCATGCCTGTATGGCGGATGAGGCTTTTTTTGAATATCTGGAAACACATCTGGAGGAGATCCTGCGTATTGAGAGGGAGCCCTGTGAGTATATGGCACAGAAAAACTGTCAGATCAAATATCATGTGGTTATGAAGGATGAGCGTGAGAGCGGCCTGCGGGAGATTTTGAACCTCGGACACACGGTAGGGCGTGCGATTGAGACGGTAAGTGATTATCGCCTTCTGCATGGCGAGGCGGTCTCCATCGGTCTGGTGGCGGAGGCGCATCTTTCCCGGCGGATGGGATACCTGACCGACGGGGATGTAGATCGAATCACGGCGCTTCTGCTTCGCGCCGGACTGCCGGTACGGATTCCGGATGATATTGACCGGGAGGAACTGGTGCAAAAGCTTTATACGGATAAGAAGGTTCGTGACGGAAAGCTGCGTTTTGTGGTGCAGAGCAGGATTGGCGGGATCGTTCAATTTGGGGAGAACGTATACGCGACGCCTGTAGATGAGGATACTGCACGGAAAATTATAGAAGAGATTTAAAAAATCAGCAGATAGGAGAATTGTACCTATGTCAGTGATAAGAGAACTGGAACCGAAGAATGTCTGGAAATATTTTGATGATATCTGCGCAATTCCTCATGGTTCAGGGAACACGCAGGCGATCAGCGACTACTGTGTGTCATTTGCCCGGGAACACGGCCTGAGGTATCGGCAGGAGGATTGCGGGAATGTGATCATATGGAAGGCGGCGTCCCCCGGATATGAGGGTGCCGGGACGGTGATGCTTCAGGGCCACATGGATATGGTAGCAGTAAAGACTGCGGATTGTGAGAAGAATATGGAAGCGGAAGGGCTGAGCCCTGCTGTCTCAGAGGATGGTGCGTGGGTGTACGCCGAGGGGACTTCTCTGGGAGGCGACGACGGCATTGCGCTCGCATATGCGATGGCAATTCTTGCTGATGACACGCTGGCGCATCCGCCGCTGGAAGCGGTATTTACGGTTGGGGAAGAAATCGGATTGCTGGGAGCGGCTGCTCTTGATGCATCTGATCTGAAAAGTACGATTCTGTTAAATATGGATTCGGAGGATGACGGAATTTTTCTGACAAGCTGCGCCGGCGG
Source organism: Clostridiales bacterium (assembly GCA_021204085.1). Lineage (GTDB taxonomy): Bacteria > Bacillota > Clostridia > Lachnospirales > Lachnospiraceae > Eubacterium_I. The sequence continues at coordinate 7,899 of JAJPZY010000074.1, forward strand.
GGCGACGTTTACCTGCCATGCACCGGCACCGAGAGTAAAAAAGACCGGAGTGGTTTATGAATGGAAAATCGGCGGCTTAAAGGGAGGGCATTCCGGCGCTGAAATCCACCTGGGCAGAGCCAATGCGAATCTTCTTTTCGGCCGGTTTCTGGCGCAGGTTGGAGCCGATGCGGAGTTTTATGTCGGAGATTTTTCCGGCGGAGAGAAAGACAACGCTATCCCGAATCAGTGCAGTGCAGTTTGTATGGTGACAGATGAGCGGGAGGAAAGTTCCGGGAAGATAGAAAACAGCCTTGCGTGTGCGGCAGAGATCCTGAAAGAAAAAACAGAGGCCTTTGAGCGCGCGGCCGCAGCATTTGCCGAAATCATCCGCGCGGAATATGCGGCTGTTGAGCCGGAGATGACGGTGACTTTAACGAGACTGTCAGATTGCGCTTCGGAAAGGGTTCTGGCGAAAGAGGGAAAAGATGTCATCACAGCTCTTCTGGAGCATTTTCCCTCCGGTGTCCTGCGCATGATGCCTGAAATTCCGGATATGGTGCAGACGTCTCTGAATCTGGGAGTTTTGCGGCTGGGGGAGGCGGAGGCTTCCATGACTTTTTCAGTCCGGAGTGCGTCTGCGACAGAAAAAGAGTGGCTCATCAAACGTATGAAAGATCTCACGGCGTTTGCGGGCGGCCGCTGGGAAGTGACCGGGGACTATCCGGCCTGGGAATATAAGCCGGGTTCCCGGATTCGGCAGATTATGTCGGGGGTTTATGAGGATTTAACCGGGGAAAAACCGCTCCTTACCGGCATTCATGCCGGGGTTGAGTGCGGCCTGTTCAGTGAAAAACTTCCCGGTATTGACTGCATTTCCTACGGTCCGCAGATGCGTGATATTCACACGGCGCATGAGCGGCTGAATATCGGGTCTGTGAAAAGAAATTATGAGCTGACCATCCGGACACTGGAAAAGATAAAATAAGAGTTTATTCCCGTATAAAGTGTCTGGTCAGGAATTCAGCCATGATATTCATATGTTTTTTCTGGAATTGATGATAGTCAAAGTTCCTTTCTTCTTCCGGAAGAGCCTCGCACATGCCTTCGAGTCTCTTGGAGAGCAGGTAGGTCTTGATGATCATCTGGTCGATTTCCCACCGCCTTTGTCCGTTTGAGAAAGATTCAGAAGGATCAAGTTCTGTCAGATCTTTGCGGATGGATCGGATCATCTCTGCTAGATATTCAATCTGCCTGCGAAGGCGGATGGGGAAAATCCATCGATTCGCAATCAGCGCAATCCCGGCGCCGATCAGGGTATAGAGCAGCCGCAGTGCCAATACGGATGTGATGCTTGTGTCAATGGTGCTGATGGCCAGTGCCGAGCATGTGATATAGGCTACGGTGGGACCATAGCCGTTGGCGCCGTAGATCATGAAGTTTGCAAGGATCATAATGATCACCCTGGCGTAAAAACTGCGAAATACGGAAAATAATATCAGACAGATGACGATACCTGCAATGGTGCCGGTCACACGGTCCCGTATCCGTTTCATGGTATGGTCCGTGAACGGAATCATCATGAAAAACACGGAGATGACGATCCAGTATACATTGGGTAAATCCGAAAACCAGGCAAAGGCCAGACAGGGGGTCAGCGTGAGCACCTGCCGCAGTGCAAATCGGAGGCGGAAGCTACGGATGTCCGGCTTTTTTAAGCGGAAATTCAGCCGATGGTAGTCTGCCGTCGGCTTTACGGTTTCAAACTGCCGTCGGAAGTCGCGGTAGAGTACTTCTGCTTTGTCTAAATTCCCTTTTGCCCTGTAGTTCAGCGTCAGGTAATTAAGAATCTGAAAAAACAGTATGAACTGACAGTACCAGTTTGCTTTGCCTTTAGGGAATAGGCTGGCGCGGTTGTAGGCATAGATTTCGGAGCTGGCTTTTTTGTTAATTTCACAGAGCTCCTCGTGGAGACGGTTAAGCGTTTCAGCATCGGTTCCGTCTGAATCCGTTTCTCTGTATGTCCCGGCATTACTGCCCTCTAAAGAAGCCCTGCAAAGTGAGAGCTGCCGTTCGCAGTTTAGAAATCCCTGCTGCAGATCATCCGGCAGGGGATTCTTTTTTCCCTTTATTCTTGTCAGTACAAATGTGAACAAAAATACCAGGATAAATGTAGCTGCCAGTGCAGCAATACGATTTCCGAGAGCCGCCAGCGTAGTAACCGGTGAAATCTGGAAAAAAATCAGTGCCATGCCGGCAGGAAAATAGTTTGTCGGGTTGTATTCGTCAATCAGGATATACGCGATCCAGAACAGAGCAAGCGCATTGACGATGATGCATAGCGGAAGATTCAATACGGCAATGAACGCCAGCGCAGCCATCGCCAGAAAAATGGCATAGTTCTTTATCATGCACTCATAGTGATTGCGCATGGTTCGGTATCGCAGAAAGGAAAGTGTAGCAAACGGACCGATCATGGAATTCTCTGCTCCGAAGAGAAAATAAGTCACAAAGAAAATCAATGTGGCCATGATTGTCGGCGCGATTGCGGACTTCACGGATAATTTTAATTTGCTGAAATCAGGTTTATTTATTTTTCTCATGGCTTCATTATAGAACAGCGGCGGTTTACAGTCAAAACATTTCAAAAAAACGTGATTCAGAGAAAAAAATTATGCGAATTCAGAAATCTGTGTTATACTGCACTTAAGTATGTATTTTTGGAGGAAGATGTATGAGAGTCGGCATGGGGTATGATGTCCACAAGCTTGTGGAAGGACGGCGGCTGATTCTGGGCGGTGTTGAGATTCCGCACAGCCTGGGACTCCTGGGACATTCGGATGCAGATGTTCTGCTGCATGCGGTTATGGACGCTCTTCTGGGGGCGGCTGCTCTTGGTGATATCGGAAAGCATTTTCCGGATACGGACGAGCAATACCGCGGAATTTCCAGTTTAAAGCTTTTGTCTCATGTGGGTGAACTGTTGGCTCGGGAGAATTATGTGATCGAGAATATTGACGCTACGGTGATTGCCCAGCGGCCAAAGCTTCGGCCGTATATTGATGAGATGGAACAGAATATTGCGGAGACGCTGGGAATTGGTATTGACCAGGTGAATGTTAAAGCTACGACAGAGGAGCATCTCGGTTTTACCGGCAGAGAAGAGGGAATTGCAGCCAACGCAGTTTGCATGCTTTCTTCACTTTACGAAAGCAGTATCGCAGTGGCGGGAACCGGATGTGAAAACTGCGGCGGATGCATGCGCATACAGGGAGCGGATTGAGTTTTTAAGTATACGGCAGCTGTTGGTGAAGAAATTCAGTTCGTACAGAACAGCGATAAGCGGAGGATATGGTATGAATCGGTTTGAGGAGATTATCCGGAAATTTCAGGTTGAGGGGGAGATTACAGAAGTCCGGCCGTTGGGTCACGGCACAGTGAACCATACGTATGAGATTGTCTGCGGCGGTGTGGCGTATGTCCTTCAGGAGATGAACCATGTGGTTTTTAAATATCCCACAGAGGTGATGAATAATCTTTTCCTGGTTACGGAGTATCTGCGGGATGCGATTATCCGGGAGGGACGTGATCCGGAGCGGGAGACAATTACCTATATCCGGACAAGAGCGGACAATCAGCTGCTTCAGACGGAGCGCGGCAGTTATTTCAGGCTTTACCGCATGATCTGTTCCGGGGAGGAGATGCAAAAGCCGTCTTCGGCGGATGAGGCTTATGAGGCCGGGCGTATCCTGGGACAGTTTCACCGCAGACTTCGCGGCTTTGATACACATAAGCTTTCTTATACCGTGCCGAAGATGCATGACATGAAAACCGTGCTGAATGCTCTGCTGGTAGCAGTCCGCGGAGATATCTGCTTTCGAACGTCGGATTGTCAGGAACAGATACAGTTTGTTCTGGAGCGGTCAAAGAAGCTGTCGGTGATCCAGAATGCGGTTAAGGCGGGAGAGATTCCGCTGCGCGTGACGCACAATGACACGCATTACAGTAATATCCTGGTAGATCCGGATACGAGAAAAGCCATCTGTCTGATCGATCTGGATACCGTGATGCCGGGGGTGTCCATCCTTGACTTCGGAGATTCTGTCCGTGCGGCGGCTGCTACATATGATGTGGATGAGCAGTCCGGCGATATTGAACTGGATCTGGAGATGTACCGTTTTCAGCTGCAGGGATATGCCGATGAGATGGGCAGAGTGCTCACTGCGAAGGAAAAAGAACTGATCAATTACGCCGTCTGGCTGATGTGTATGGAACGGGGGATTCACTATCTGACAGATTACCTGAACGGCGATCGGGATATTGTAGATTTTTCTTATGAAAGGCAGAATCTGTACCGCGCAGTCAACCAGTTTTTCCTTGTCCTGGATATTGAGGAGAAAATGGATGAGATGAAGAAAATCTCAGAGGCGGTTTTTCAAAAAAGATAATAGATAGAAAGGATAATGAGTGATGCAGATTTTTAATACATTAAGCAGGAGAAAAGAGGAGTTTGTGCCTCTGAATGAGGGAAAGGTCACCATGTATGTCTGCGGCCCGACCGTATACAATCTGATTCATATCGGGAACGCGCGGCCGATGATCATTTTTGACACGGTGCGCCGCTATCTGGAGTACAGGGGATATGAGGTCAATTATGTTTCAAACTTTACGGATGTAGACGACAAGATCATCAAAAAGTCTGTGGAGGAGGGGATTCCGGCTGCGGAAGTTTCCGAGCGCTACATTGCAGAATGCAAAAAGGACATGGAAGCCATGAACGTGAGACCGGCGACCACGCACCCGCTGGCGACACAGGAGATCGGAGGCATGCTGGATATGATCTCTGTTCTTATCGAAAAAGGGTATGCTTATGCGGCGGAAGACGGCACTGTCTATTACCGCACAAGGAATTTTAAGGGTTACGGCAAACTTTCCGGAAAGAATATTGATGATCTGGAAGCCGGACACCGGGACATTCAGGTTACCGGTGATCTGAAAGAAGATCCGCTTGATTTTGTGCTCTGGAAGCCGAAAAAAGAGGGGGAGCCTTATTGGGATGCTCCCTGGTGCAAGGGCCGTCCGGGATGGCATATCGAGTGCTCCGTTATGGCGAAAAAGTATCTGGGCGACGAGATTGATATTCATGCAGGCGGTGAGGATCTGATTTTCCCTCATCATGAAAACGAGATCGCGCAGAGTGAGGCGGCGAACGGGGTGCCGTTCGCAAAATACTGGATGCACAATGCTTTCCTGAATATTAATAATAAAAAAATGTCAAAATCCGAGGGCAATTTCTTCACGGTTCGCGAGATCGGAGAAAAGTATGATCTGCAGGTGCTTCGCTTCTTCATGCTTTCCGCCCACTATCGGAGTCCGCTGAATTTCAGCGCAGATCTGATGGAGGCGGCGAAAAGCGGCCTGGAGCGCATTGTAACCGCCGCGGAGAACTTACGGCGGCTTTCCGCTCATGCAAAAGATGAGCCGATGTCGGAAGAGGAGGCGGTGCTGTACGCTGCGTCAGAGCAGTATGTGGAAAAGTTCGAAGCAGCCATGGATGACGATTTTAACACAGCAGACGCGGTCGCGGCTATCTTTGAACTGGTGAAGTTTTGCAATACCAATGCGTCTTCAGACAACAGCCGCGCATTTCTGAATGCATTGTCTGAACGGATGGATCTTCTCTGCGGTGTTCTGGGTATCATTACAGAAAAAGAAGAGGAGAATCTGGATGCTGAAATCGAAGCGCTGATTGCTGAGCGTCAGGCAGCCAGGAAAGAAAAGAATTTTGCCCGCGCGGATGAGATTCGGGATCAGCTGACAGCTATGGGCATTATCTTAAAAGATACCAGAGAAGGAGTTACATGGAAGAGGGCGTAAAACTCTATTCAGAGATCAAAGAACAGTTTCATATAAAAGATATTGATATCCGCACGTATTCACCGCTGGCTCTCGCATATATCGGAGACGGGATCTATGATCTGGTGATTCGATCCATGGTTGTTGGACATGGCAATACCCGTGCAAATCAGCTGCACCAGCATACTAGTCATCTGGTAAAGGCGCATTCTCAGTCAAAAATGATGGAGTATCTGCTTCCGCAGCTGACAGAAAAGGAAGCGGATTATTACCGCAGGGGACGCAATGCAAAATCTCCGACCATGGCGAAGAACGCGACCATGGGAGACTATCGCAGGGCAACCGGATTTGAGACGCTGATGGGGTATCTGTATCTGACAGATCAGATGAAACGATTGCTGCAGCTGGTGAATTTGGGACTTGACGCTCTTAAGAAAGAAGAGATTACAGAAAAGGAAATGGCGGATGGAAAATCATAATTTTACAATAGAAGGGCGCAATGCCGTGCTGGAAGCGTTTCGTTCCGGAAAGACGATAGACAAGCTGTTTGTCCTGGACGGATGCCAGGACGGACCGATCCGGACGATTGTCCGGGAGGCGAAAAAGCATGGCTCAATTGTCAATTTTGTGCCGAAGGAGCGGCTTGACCAGCTTTCTGAGACCGGGAAGCATCAGGGAGTGATCGCCTGTGCGGCCGCATATGAGTATTCAACGGTGGAAGAGATTCTTCAAAAGGCCCGCGAAAAGAATGAGCCGCCGTTTCTGATCCTTCTGGACGGGATTGAAGACCCTCACAATCTGGGGGCGATCATCCGCACGGCCAATCTGGCGGGCGCGCACGGGGTGATTATCCCGAAGCGCCGGGCTGTGGGACTGACCGCCACTGTGGCAAAAGCGTCCGCGGGAGCGATCAATTACACGCCCGTAGCAAAGGTGACGAATCTGTCAGCTGTGATGAAAGAACTGAAAGCAGAGGGTCTGTGGTTTGCCTGTGCGGATATGGACGGAGAAATGATGTATCGTCAGAATCTGACGGGTCCCATCGGCCTGGTGATCGGAAATGAAGGCGAGGGCGTCAGCCGGCTGGTCCGCGAAACCTGTGACTTTGCCGTATCGATTCCCATGAGAGGAGATATTGATTCTCTGAATGCTTCCGTGGCGGCAGGGGTGCTGTCCTATGAGGTCGTAAGGCAGCGGATGTCCCTGTGCTGAATAATGGCGCAGGATGTATAGCTGCGGACAGGAAGCGGTTGTTGCCGGGAGTCTGATGCGGTCGGGTAACGAAAAGAGAGTGAAGCATGGAGCAATTCGAAAATTACAGTGATGCACAGCTGATCCGCCGACTTAGGGGCGGGGATTCCCGGGTGATGGATTATCTCCTGGAAAAATATAAGCCTCTTGTCCGTAAAAAAGCGAATTCGCTGTTCTTATTTGGCGGGGATACGGACGATCTGATTCAGGAGGGCATGATCGGCCTTTTTAAAGCCGTGTGTGACTATAATGAAAATGAGGGCAGTTTCTTTGGCTTTGCGGATCTCTGCATCGGCAGGCAGATGTACACGGCGATTGAAGCGGCGGCGAGGAAAAAGCATGTGCCGCTGAATTCATATATATCCCTTTCTGCAAAATCTGACGGGAGACAGGAGGATTCCATACCGTCGGCAGATGCTGCATATGCGCAGAATCCGGAACAGATGCTGATCGACCGGGAAAGCGTGGATGACTTTTTATCGAGAATCGAGAAACAGCTTTCCCCGATGGAGAGGACAGTCCTGGATTATTATCTGGAAGGGATGAATTACCGCCAGATCGCGGAGCGGATGGGGCGGCCGGAGAAATCCATCGATAATGCGCTTCAGCGGATTCGGGGAAAAGTCCAGGGATTACGGTAGCAGGCTGCTGGCAATCGTGTCGCCTCCTGCATCACAGGACGTTTTCCGGGGAAAATCGGGATAAAAACATTCATAAAGCATAGAAATGTTAAGAGAGCAGAATTTAGGGGAAGCCTTGAAAAAGATTATTTCATTCTCAATGGCATTTGCTGTGCTTTTTTTATTGTCGGCACCGCGGATATGTTTTGCCGCGTCTTATACGGATACCTATTTCGCGGAGGATTTTTCGGATTTTCATCAGGAGGATCTGTCTTTATATGTAGGCTCCGCCGTCCTGATCGACGCGGATTCCGGGAGAATCTTATATGGAAAATCTGCCGCGGAACCTATGGCAAATGCCAGTACGACGAAGATTCTGACATGTATCCTGGCAATTGAAAACGGAGGACTGGACGACATGGTGACGGTTTCGGATTATGCCTGCAGTATGCCTCAGGTGAAGCTGGGATTTTCTCCGGGAGACATGTTTTCTCTGGAAGATCTGTTATATTCTCTGATGTTGGAGTCCCACAATGATACGGCGGTGGCTGTTGCAGAGCACATTGCCGGCAGTGTGGAGGCTTTTGCGGATCTGATGAATGCAAAAGCAGAAGAACTGGGGTGTGCCGACAGCCATTTTGTGACCCCGAACGGACTGGACGGAGAGGATGAGGGCGGGGCGCACCATACGACAGCGTATGATCTGAGCCTGATCATGGCATATTGTATTCAAAATGAAACATTCTTAAAAATCACGCAGACATTGTCTGCAGAGATTGCTACTGCGGACGGTGCCAGGTCCTGGACGCTGACAAATCATAATGCTTTTTTACAGATGAAGGACGGCAGCATCAGTGGAAAGACCGGCTTTACTGCGAAAGCGGGGTACTGTTATGTGGGGGCTTACCAAAGCGGAAGGCATGTTTATACGTATGCGCTTCTTGCCTGCGGCTGGCCGAATCATAAAGAGTATAAGGGGAGTATGAAAAAAAGTCTGTAAAAGTTTAAATGTTAGGTCTTCTATGAT
>JAJPZY010000082.1 GCA_021204085.1 Clostridiales bacterium
ATCATAGAAGACCTAACATTTAAACTTTTACAGACTTTTTTTCATACTCCCTGAGAAAAGACTGGTTCCTGACATTTTGGTGTCGGGAACCAGTCTTTTACAATTGAGATAAATTTCCTATAGTATTTGTTCTATCTGAGAAAAATCAATATACAGATCTTCATAGATATTTACCTTGATGGTAGCGCTGAAGCTGTATGTCACGTTGAGCAGGTCACCTTCAAACCAGTACACAGTAACTGTTTTCCGGTGCGGGTCAACAATCCAATATTCCCGCACACCATATTTTTTGTAATAATATAGTTTCCGGATATAATCATCTGACGGATTGTTTGGAGACACAATCTCTATCACAAAATCCGGAGCGTCGTTGCAGCGTTTCCCGTCCAGTTTGTCATTATCACAGATTACCATAATGTCAGGCTGCACGATGGTAAGCGGGGCGTCATTTAGCTTTACATCAAAGGGTGCAGAGAATACCTGGCAGTTTCCGCCTTTTTTCCTGATATAATTGCGAAGTAAGACCAGTATCTCGGTGAGAATTGTCTGATGGAGCTGAGAGGGACTGGCCATATCGTAGGCAAGCCCTTCAAAAATCTCTACTCTCAGATCTTCCGGAAGATGTTCATATTGTTCCAGAGTCATAATATCTTCTCTTTGCTGTAATGCGGGCATGACATCACGTCCTTTCAAATGATAATTAACAATCTGTTTTTTGTTTTATTATACAGAGGATAGAAATGCCGTGCAATATTATTTCTATCAATTTTTTGCTTCGGGTGCTTTGACATGCCGCCAGGTGATAAGACAGACCACGGCGAACACGGCGGCCGCAATTGCTGCAACGATCCACCGCAGCGCTCCGTCGCCATGCAGCAGTCCGACACCCTCTGCCATGGTTGTGAAACCGAAGACTGCAAAGATCACAAATGCCAGTTTGGTTAAGAAACCGTCCGGGGTCTTGCTTTTCAGGAGATAGCCGACCATCATTCCGACTACGTCCGCAGCAAAGAGACCGATGGAACAGGCAATCCAGACGAGCAGTGCGTGCTGTAATCCCTCGTTGGCGGCAAATGTAATGGCGGTCAGCTGTGTTTTATCTCCCAGTTCCGCAATAAAGAAAGTGCCGAAGACGATCCACATGGGATGGCCTTTTCTCTCTTTTTGTGAAGAATCTTCCTCATCGTCCTTATCTTTAAAGCTAGTCCATGCAAAGTAGAAAAATGCGATGGCCGCCGCTATTTTGATCAGCCAGTCCGGGATAAAATGACTGATTGCTGCTCCGGCGCCCACTGCGATGGCATTCAGCGCCAGGATGGAGAGACCGGCGCCGGTGATAATGTCCCGAAGCTTGTAGCGGGATGTCATCGCAATCATGAGCAGCTGTGTCTTGTCACCCATCTCGGCGATGAACATCGTTCCGAGAATCTGAAGAAATAATAACATGGGGAGTCCTCCTTCGTATACTGCGTAATTATGCAGTTTCTTGTGCGGTGTATATATTGCAGTTCTGATTGTTAAAACCAGTAATTGACCGGAATCCGGCTCTGGATAATTTCAAAAACGGCAGTAAAAAAGACAGCTGTCCGGCTGTCTGCATAGGATATATAAAGCCCATGTATGACAGCGGTGTCATACATGAGTCTCGTTATTTAATACAAGCCAGGTTTCGCATTGTTCACGGTGAAATATGAGAACTGTTATGCGAATCCAGTATGTTGACTTGCAACATCTCCCAGGGCGATGCTAACTACTCCCTCATGTCTGACAAAAAATAACACAGAATGAAGGGCTTGTCAAGAATAAATTCAATTTTTATATAATGTTGTTGAAGCAACAATGACAATTGTTGTTTGGCAAAAATATACAAATATTAATTCCGAATTTTGTATAGTATTTACGTTGACTTTTTGGGCTATTTTCTGTATTTTATTATCATAAACTTTTGAAACAAAAGTTATGCGGCTTTTGAAACAAAAAGAGGAGGTATGAGATGATTTATACAGTGACGCTTAATCCGGCGCTTGATAAGACTGTTGAGATTCCGTCTCTGACCGTGGATGCCGTGAACCGTATTACAAAGATGCGGACGGACCCGGGAGGAAAGGGGATCAATGTATCTAAGGTGATCGGGAAGCTGGGCAGTAAGAGTATTGCCACAGGAATTCTCGGCGGAGACACGGGGCATTACATTCAAGCTGCTGTGGAGGCAATGGGGATTGAGACCGGGTTTGTTTTTGTTGAGGGGGAGACCCGGACGAACCTGAAAATCGTTGATCCGGTTTTGCATACGAATACCGATATCAATGAGCCCGGGCTGACCGTTTCGGAGGAGGTGGCGGAGTGGCTGCTCCAGAACGTTCTGAATTGGGTTGAGCAGGGAGATTTCGTGATTCTCTCCGGCAGTATTCCGAAAGGATGTCCGAAAACGGTTTACCGTACATGGATCGAAGCATGCAATGAGAAGGGAATACGGACGATTCTGGATGCTGACAGCGAACAGTTTGCACTGGGGTTGGAGGCTTCTCCCTATTTGATCAAGCCGAATAACCATGAGTTCTCGGCACTTTTGGGCAGGGAACTTGTGACACCGCAGGAACTTGGCGCAGCGGCGCGAGAGCTGATGGCAAAATATGGAATTCAGGAGGTCGTCGTTTCAATGGGCGGAGACGGCGCGCTGTATGTGACGGCGGACGAGATGATTCACGCGGAAGGCCTGAAGGTGCCGGTGGGAAGTACGGTCGGCGCCGGGGACAGCGTGGTGGCTGCTCTGGCAGTTGCGTTGGAGCGTGGCATGAGTCTGGAGGATGCGGCTCGTCTCTCCGCCGCAACCGGAGCCGCCAACGTCATGTGCAGCGGGACGCAGGCCGCGGAGTATGAAGCAGTGGAAGCATTGTTACCACAGGTTGTATTACACAGACTTGCAAAATAAAAGTACATTGAGTATCATAGAAAGGAGATTATCGATATGAAAGCGAAAGGTGTGAGACTTCACGGAGCGAATGACTTGCGATTGGAGGAGTTTGAGCTTCCGGAGATCACAGATGACGAGATTCTGGTGCGGGTGATATCTGACAGCATCTGCATGTCCACCTACAAATGCGCGATTTTGGGAACGGAGCACAAGCGCGTCCATGAGGACGTGGCGGAGCATCCGGCTATCATGGGGCATGAGTTTGCGGGTGACATTGTGAAGGTCGGTAAAAACCATCTGGGTCAGTTTCAGCCGGGGATGAAGTTTACGCTTCAGCCGGCACTGAACTACAAGGGAACCATGTGGAGTCCGGGATATTCCTATGAATTTTTCGGCGGGGATGCGACCTACTGCATCATTCCGGCAGAGGTGATGGAGCTGGGATGCCTTCTGGAGTACAAGGGGCGCGCGTATTATGAGGCTTCTCTGGCGGAACCGATGTCCTGCAGCATCGGAGCGTTTCATGCGGCGTACCATACGCAGATGGGTGTTTATACACATGAGATGGGGATCCGCGAGGGCGGAAAGCTTGCGATTATGGCCGGCGCCGGTCCCATGGGACTGGGGGCTCTGACCTATGCGCTGCACTGTGACCGGCGTCCGTCGATGGTTGTCGTGACGGATCTGAATCAGGAGCGCTTAGACCGCGCGGCACTGCTGTTTCCGCCGGAAGAGATGGCAAAAGAGGGAATTGACCTTCGTTTTGTCAATACGGGTGCCTGTGAAGATCCGGTAAAAGAGCTTCTCGCGATTTCCGACGGCACCGGATATGACGATGTGCTCTGTTATGCGCCGGTTGCTTCGGTGATCACGCAGTCCAGCGCGATTCTCGGGCGCGATGGCTGTCTGAATTTCTTTGCGGGTCCGACGGATAAGAAATTCAGTGCCGAGATGAATTTTTATGATGTGCATTATAACTCTACGCATGTTATGGGTACGACCGGAGGCAATACGGCGGATATGATTGAGTCTCTGGAGCTGACTGCGGATGGGCGGATTAACCCGGCAGTTATGGTGACTCATATCGGCGGATTGGATGCGACGGCGGATACGACGCTGAATCTTCCGAAGATTCCCGGAGGGAAAAAGCTGATTTACACGCATCTTTCCATGCCGCTTACCGCTTTGGCGGATCTGCGTGCGGTCGGTGAGGAGCAGGGCGATGACCGCCTGGTTGCGCTTGCGGACATCGTGGATGCGAATATGGGACTTTGGAGCCCGGAGGCAGAAGAATATCTGCTGGCAAATTTTACAGAGATAGAAAATTAATGTGTCAGAATCCACTGTCAGTGTGATTCGGACGCGGACAGGAGGATTTTTATGGAAACAATGGAAATTCGCAGAAATGCGATTGCCCAGCTGGTCGATGATTGCGGAACTGTCAGTTTTTCTCAGCTTAAGGAAGCGTTTCCCGATGTGTCGGAGATGACGCTGCGCACAGATCTGAAGTGTCTGGATGAGGCGCGGCGGATCCTGCGTGTACATGGGGGAGCAAAGTCTGTAAAAGTTGTGATTGGGACAGACGATTATCTGAAACGGAAGTCTGTTCGTAACATAGCAGAGAAACAGGCGATAGCGCAGAAAGCGGTGGAATTGCTGCGGCCGGATACCACGATTTATCTGGATTCCGGCAGCACGACGACGACATTTGCCGGATGTATCCCGGATCAGTCCAATCTGATCTACACGACGGGGTTAAGCTGCGCGACGGAGCTTTGCAATCTGGCGGTGCCGACGGTGATGCTTCCGGGGGGATTGTTAAACCGTTACAGTCAGAGCGTGTTCGGATTTTCCGCAATCAAAGAATTGGAGAGGGTTAATTTTGACCAGGCGTTTTTGGGAATCACCGGTTATCATGCTTCACCGGGATTTTCCTGCGGCATCAGTGATGAGGCCATATTAAAGCAAACGGCAATTCGGCAGTCAGAGCAGGTGATTGTTCTGATGGATTCTTCGAAGGTCGGAATCAAGTGCAGTTTTTCTGTCTGCGGTCTGGCGGACGTGGATGTGATCGTTTCAGACGGGAAGCTGCCGGAAGAATTTTTGTCGGAATGTGAAAAATACGGTGTACGGGTGATCTGATGATCAGGATTTCAGGATAAGAGAAAAGATCCGATTTCCGTAATCGAACATATGTCGGACTGTGCGTAGGACGGAATCTGCAGGCGTCATCAAAAAATAGCTCTTTTTAGGATAGATATCAGCATGGGCAATTCTCCGAATAGAATACAGGGACGAGGCATGAAAGAATTTACTTTTGCCTCCCTGATCAAAATTGTGACGGAAAAAGGGGAATTACTCAATGAAAACAAAAGTACAGAGTTTTGGCAAATTTTTATCGGCAATGGTTATGCCGAATATCGGTGCTCTGATTGCCTTCGGCTTTCTGGCGGCACTGTTTACGGACAACGGATGGATTCCGAACGAGGGGTTTAACAGTATCGTAAGTCCGTTGCTTTCCTATTTGATCCCAATCCTGATCGCAGGCACCGGCGGCAAGCTGGTCGGCGGGCAGAGGGGACAGATTGCCGGCTCCATCGCGGTAGTCGGGGCAATCATGAGCAATACCGAAATCACCATGCTGATGGCGGCTATGGTGATGGGTCCGTTGGCCGGTTTCTGTGTGAAAAAGTTTGATGAATTCATGGATGGCCGGATGCCTGCGGGATTTGAAATGCTGATCAACAACTTTTCCGTTGGATTGATCGGTATGGTTTTGGCAATGCTGGGATATGTTGTGATCGGACCGATCATGAGCGGAGTCCTTGCCGTACTGACAGCAGGAGTAAATGTTCTGGTAAATCATGGACTGCTTCCTTTGGTAGCAATCTTTATCGAGCCGGCGAAAGTGCTGTTTTTGAATAATGCTATCAACCATGGAATTTTTACGCCGATTGCGACGGCACAGGCGGCGGAAGCCGGAAAATCAATCATGTATATGCTGGAGCCTAACCCGGGTCCCGGACTCGGCGTTCTCCTGGCCTATATGTTTTTCTGTAAAGATAAGAAGACGAAGGATTCCGCACCGGGCGCAGTGATCATTCACCTCCTCGGCGGTATCCATGAGATTTACTTCCCATACATATTGATGAATCCGTTGGTGATTGTTGCTCCGATCGTGGGAAATATGGTGGCAATTTTCTGGTTCAATCTTACGGGCTGCGGCCTGGTGGGACCGGCGTCTCCGGGGTCGATCATTCTCTATCTGATGATGACGCCCGCCTCCGATATGTGGAAAGTAATTGTCGGCGTATGTCTGGCAACGGCAATTTCCTTTGTAATCGCATCTCCGATTGTCCGCAGGGCGGGCAGCAAGAGTCTGGAGGAGGCACAGCAGGAAGTGGCGGCGCGCAAGGCAGAGTCTAAGGGCGCGGCAGCTCCGGCAGCAGCGATTCAGACGGCGAAAGCGAACTCCGCGGATGTGAAAAAGATTATTTTTGCCTGTGATGCGGGCATGGGATCTTCCGCCATGGGAGCGACGAAGTTCCGCAACCGGATTAAGGATATCCGGCCGGAGATCACGGTAAAAAATACTTCCGTAGATACAATTCCGGCAGATTGTGATATCGCGGTGGTGCAGGAGACGCTGGCGGCACGCGCCATGAAGTCTGCACCGCAGGCGGAGCTGATTACAATTGGTAATTTCCTCGCGGATCCGAAGCTGGATGAACTGTATGAGAGGTTGACCACGAAGGGAGCAGAAGCCGGAGGTTCAAATGATGCGGAAACCATAGTCGAAAACTTGCAGTCGGATGCTTCTGGGAAATTTGGCGAGTCTGCAGCCTCCGGGAAAATCGGTGAGCCTGCGGTTAAAGGAGCCTCTGATACGGTGTCGGAGAATCCGAATAAAGAAGCCGGGAATGGAAATGTATCAGCTACGGCAGAAGAGGTATCTGCGGGTCAGGCTGAGACGGCTGCGGCCGAGAAAAAGCCTCCGGTGATTATCGCCGACGGTATTCGTCTCGGTCAGAAGCCGGTCACGAAGGAAGAGGCGATTCAGGCGGCAGGAGAACTGCTGGAAAAACTCGGATATGTGGATCACAGTTATGTGGACGCCATGCAGGAGCGTGAGAAGATTACGACCACTTATATGGGAATGGGTGTGGCAATTCCTCACGGCACCACGCAGGCAAAGGGCGAGGTAAAGAAGACCGGTATCGTTTTTCTCCAGTACCCGGAGGGAGTTGACTTCGGTGATGAAAAAGCACAGCTTGTCTTCGGCATCGCGGGTATCGGCGACGAGCATCTGGATCTTCTGGCTAAGATCTGTACCATGCTGGAGGACGAAGACCGGATGGAGACCATGAAGACCACAGAAGATGTGGATTGGGTTCTGGAACAGCTGACCTGAGATTCTTGTATCACATAACGGATAATTGTCATATCGGGTCGATTGTTTGAAGTAAAGTTGGCAGAATCTGTAGCTGCGATTATCGGAAACTACAGCAGATGATATATTTATGATGAAAAGCGTTGCTTTGGGTTGTTTGCCGTAGACAAAAACAAAGAAAAAATTTTATATCATACTAATTACAAGGAGGATTTTACTATGAAGACATTTGAGTACACAATCAAGGATGAACAGGGCATTCACGCACGTCCGGCAGGGGAGCTTGTAAAAGAAGTCAAAAACTATGAGTCTGAGATTTCCATCACTTCCAACGGGAGAAAAGTAAACGCGAGCAAGCTGATGATGGTGATGAGCCTCGGCGTGAAGAAAGGCATGACGATCACTGTGACTGCGGAGGGCGCGGATGAAGGTGCGGCTGCAGCGGGGATTCAGAAATTTCTGGAAGAAAACCTGTAATAAAAGGTTACTATTCACAGTCGATTGAAATATAACTGCAGTCTCGTCGTGCTGGCACGTAAGAGACTGTGGTTATATTTCAATCTGACCTGTGAAGCAGGGCGCAAGATGTCCAGTGGACATCTGCTTTGCGCCGACCGGAGTGGAACGTAGACCTCTACCCACATAAGCAATTCCAACACGCGGAAGCGGGCGGATTAAGTGAGATAGGAAATCTGCGATTTCCGTAATCGAACTTATGCACAGCAGAGCCTGAATAACAGGCGTGAATTGCGTATGGGGAGTGGAGGACTGTGAATAGTAACAATCATAAATCAAGGAGACGAAAAATGGAACAATATACAGGCAAATCTATATTTCGTAAGATTGCGATCGGCCGGATTTTTCTCTATCAGAAGAAAGAAAGCTCCGTAAAGCGGGAGCATGTGGAAGATACGGAGCAGGAAATCAAACGCTTTGAGGCGGCGAAGACGGTTGCCTTAGGTCAGCTGCAGCGGATTTACCAGAAAGCGGTGAAGGATGTCGGGGAAGATAATGCGGCGGTGTTTGAGGTTCACATGATGATGATGGAGGACGACGATTTTGTGGATTCCATCTGTCACATTATCACGGAGCAGAAGGTCAACGTGGAATACGCCGTTGCGACGACCGGCGACAATTTTTCCAATATGTTCGCACAGATGGATGATGATTATATGAAAGCCCGTGCAGCGGATGTGAAAGACATCTCGGAGCGCCTGATCTCTGTCCTTTCCGGCAGAGAGACGGATATGGGAAACCTTGATGAGCCGGTGATCCTGATGGCGGACGATCTTGCACCGAGTGAGACCGTACAGCTGGATAAATCGAAAATCCTTGCTTTTGTTACACGTCACGGGTCTTCGAATTCCCACACGGCGATTCTGGCCCGGACGATGAATATCCCGGCGATCATCGGTATCGATATTCAGGATGCGTGGAAAGGAAAGATGGCTATCATAAACGGTTATACCGGGGAGGTGACCATTGATCCGGAGCCGGCATATTTTGAGGAGATGATGGCCAAAAAACAGGAGGACGAAAAAAAGCAGGAGCTGCTAAAAGCACTGAAGGGCAAAGAGACCGTGACAAAGAGCGGGAAGAAAATCCACCTTTATGCGAATATCGGCGGGGTGAAGGATGTGGCTTCCGTTTTGCAGAATGACGGTGAGGGCATCGGACTGTTCCGAAGCGAGTTCCTTTATCTGGAATCAGAGGATTTCCCGACGGAGGAGCAGCAGTTTCAGGCGTATAAGACGGTTGCCGAGAATATGGCGGGAAGGAAAGTCGTGGTGCGGACGCTGGATATCGGCGCCGATAAGCAGGTGGATTATTTCGGACTGGAAAAAGAAGATAACCCGGCGATGGGCTATCGCGCCATCCGTATCTGCCTGGATCGGCCGGAGATTTTCCGCACACAGCTGCGGGCGCTCCTCAGGGCCAGCGCTTACGGGAATATTTCCATTATGTTCCCGATGATCATCTCCGTTCAGGAGGTTCTGGAGTGTAAGCGAATTCTGGCGGAGGTTAAAGCGGAACTGAAGGATCAGGGAATCGCATACAAGGATGTCGAGATCGGCGTTATGATCGAAACTCCGGCAGCAGTCTGGATCAGTGAGGAGCTGGGAAGGGAAGTGGATTTCTTCAGCATCGGCACCAACGATCTGACGCAGTACACGCTGGCGATCGACCGGCAGAATGCGAAGCTCGACAGCATCAATGATTCGCATCATCCTGCGGTGCTGCGCTCCATTCAGAAGGTCATCGAGAACGGCCATAAGGGCGGCGCGTGGGTCGGCATCTGCGGTGAGCTTGGCGCGGATACCACGCTGACAAAGACGTTTATTGACATGGGAATTGATGAACTGTCCGTGTCGCCGTCGTTTATCCTGCCGGTCAGAGATGCGGTGCGGGGGCTGGAGTAGTTTGTCGAAATAAGATTGTCGCATGAAAACATAGTTTTTCATTGACATTAATCGGTTATGTATCAGTATTGAAAAGGGTTGTCGCACGAAAAGCGCAGCCCTTTTTTCTGTAAGTGTCAAGAAATAATGTGGAAACTTGTTGGGCGTGAGGAGAGTAACCCGAAAATCCGTAAAAGAAGAGAAAAAACGTGTCGGTTGGGTGGAGAATAACCCGAGAATCAGGAAAAGAAGAGAAAAAACGTGTTAGCTGAGAGGAAAGTAACCCGAGAATCAGAAAAAGAAGAGAAAAAGCATGTTAGTTGGTAGGAGAGTAACCTGAAAATCAGTAAAAATCAAGTGGGAGGCGGCTGATCACTGCTTCATGCTTGATGTAGGACGGCCTTATAGTTATAAAATGTTAATGTGTACGATTTACTATGATATAAAACACTCCATGAGGATGTACCCGTAGGACAAATCTGCAACTTGCTTTTATAGCAAAGGACGAATAGGGTAATCAACAACGCGGAAAATAGCAGGGCACTTTTTTGCCAGGTTTTTCTTATGGAAGTTATGAACGGGTGCAAAGGATGCTTTTCGTTGAGCAATATTTTGTGATAGAATGAGTGCGAGATTTATGAGAAAGGATGAAATATTATAGTTATGATTATAGATATACAGAAAGTTATTCAGTTGGTTCACAGCACAAGGCCGATTATCATGAACGAGTCAGATCGGTATTCAATCACGGTTAAAGGCGTTGCGGATTTTGTCACGAAAGTTGACACCGAGGTGCAGCATTTTCTGAAAGAAGCATTGCGGGAGTTATATCCTGACGTGCAGTTTATGGGTGAGGAGGAGCATCTGCATCAGGTAGATCCGTCTCGCCCGGCGTGGATCCTTGACCCGATTGACGGCACGACGAATCTGATCTGCGATTACCGCCAGAGCGCGGTGTCTCTTGGATATTATGAGAATGGGCGGATCGCAGCCGGGGTTATCTATAATCCGTTCAGCGGGGAGACCTTCCATGCAGTTCGCGGACAGGGCAGCTTTTTAAACGGGAGCAGGATTCATGTCAGCGAAAAGACTGCTCTGCGGGACAGCCTGATTTCCATCGGTACTTCCCCTTACGATAAGGAGCTGGCACCGGCAAATTTCCGTGTATTTCAGAAAGTGTTTGAGCATTCTCTGGATATCCGCCGCAGCGGTTCGGCCGCGCTGGATCTGGCTTACGTGGCATGCGGGCGTACTGACGGTTACTTCGAGCGCAACTTAAAGCCGTGGGATTTTGCAGCGGGGACGCTTTTGGTGGAGGAAGCCGGAGGATGTGTCACAACTATTGGTATGGATCACCTTGATTTCCTGAAAAATCAGGATATCCTTGCGACGAACGGACGTATTCATGAGGAAATAGGCGAGTTGACTAGCTCCTTGACAGAGGATGGGCGATAACCTTTCACGTCCGTCCATTATATCAATACCTTTACAGAATATTCATAATTCGTTCATTCCTTTGCGTATTGTTTCCTCATAAAGAAAGTGGTAAAATACCCAGTAAAAGCGTTCTCGCTGGACGGGCGTACGGAGTGCCTGAATGACCTGACACTTGTCCGTTAGAGAATGAGAATCCGAGTGAAATGAGCAAGCAGGGCGATCGCCCGGAATGCGAATAAAGCATACAGAGGGCACAGCTCGTAAGAGCAGAACCATCTGCGCTTATTTCAACATAATCATAACAAGGAGACTATATTTATATGGGAATGATAGAGAAGATTTTCGGCACACACAGTGCGCGTGAGTTAAAGCGAATCGAGCCGATTGTAGATAAGATTGAGGCCTTGCGGCCGCAGATGCAGGCTCTTTCAGATGAGGAGCTTCGGGCAAAGACGCCAGCGTTTAAAGAGCGTCTGGCGAACGGGGAGACACTGGATGGTATTCTTCCGGAAGCGTTTGCGGTGGTCCGTGAGGCGGCGAAGCGTGTTCTCGGCATGGAGCATTATCGTGTGCAGCTGATCGGCGGCATTGTTCTTCATCAGGGACGTATCTCTGAGATGAAGACCGGTGAAGGAAAGACGCTGGTATCCACCTGCCCGGCGTATTTAAACGCATTGGAGGGCAAGGGGGTCCATATCGTCACAGTCAATGATTATCTGGCAAAACGTGATGCGGAGTGGATGGGCAAGGTTCATGAGTTTCTCGGACTGACCGTCGGTGTGATTTTAAACGGCATGGAGAATGATGAGCGCAGAAAGCAGTACGCCTGCGACATCACTTATGTGACGAACAATGAGCTCGGTTTTGATTATCTGCGTGACAACATGGTGATCTATAAGGAGCAGCTGGTACAGAGAGAACTCAATTATGCGATTATCGATGAGGTTGACTCTGTTTTGATTGATGAAGCGCGTACACCGCTGATCATTTCCGGACAGAGCGGAAAGTCCACGAAGCTCTACGAAGCCTGCGACATTCTGGCGCGGCAGATGCACCGCGGCGAAGCCAGTCAGGAGTTTTCCAAGATGGACGCCATCATGGGTATCGAGATAGAAGAGACCGGTGATTTTATTGTCAATGAGAAGGATAAAGTCATCAACCTGACGCAGGAGGGCGTGGAGAAAGTTGAGCGTTTCTTCAAGATTGAGAACCTGGCGGATCCGGAAAATCTGGAGATTCAGCACAATATTATTCTGGCGCTGCGTGCGCACAATCTGATGCACCGCGACCAGGATTATGTGGTGGCAGAGGATCAGATCCTTATCGTTGATGAATTTACCGGACGTATTATGCCGGGCCGGCGTTATTCCGACGGACTTCATCAGGCGATTGAGGCAAAGGAACATGTGAAGGTAAAGCGAGAAAGCAAAACCCTGGCGACCATTACCTTCCAGAATTTCTTTAATAAATTTCAGAAAAAAGCCGGCATGACCGGTACGGCTCTGACTGAGGAAAAGGAGTTCCGCGATATTTACGGAATGGATGTTATCGAAATCCCTACGAACCGTCCGGTGATCCGTAAGGATTTGCAGGATGCGGTTTACAAGACAAAGGATGAGAAGTTTAAAGCGGTTGTAAAGGAGATCGTGGAGACGCACGCCAAGGGACAGCCGGTCCTGGTGGGTACGATTACGATCGAGACCTCCGAGCTGCTCAGCCGGATGCTGAAAAAAGAAGGCATTCAGCATAACGTATTGAATGCGAAATTCCATGAGATTGAGGCAGAGATCGTCGCGCAGGCCGGCGTTCACGGCGCGGTAACAATCGCAACGAACATGGCCGGCCGTGGTACGGATATTAAACTGGATGACGAAGCCCGGGCTGCCGGCGGATTAAAGATTATCGGCACCGAGCGGCATGAATCCAGACGAATTGACAATCAGCTGCGCGGGCGTTCCGGACGTCAGGGAGATCCCGGTGAATCCCGGTTTTACATTGCGTTGGAAGATGACCTGATGCGTCTTTTCGGTTCCGAGAAGCTGATCAATATGTTTAATGCCCTGGGTGTCCCTGAGGGAGAACAGATTGAGCACAAGATGCTCTCCGGGGCGATTGAGAAAGCACAGGAGAAGATTGAGGGCAACAACTTCGGTATCCGTAAGAATCTGCTGGAGTATGATCAGGTGATGAACGATCAGAGAGAGATTATCTACGGCGAGCGCCGCCGAGTCCTTGACGGTGAGAACATGCGCAGCGTCATTTATAAGATGATCACCGACCGGGTAGAGAATACGGTGGACACCTGTATGGCTGAGGATGATGAAGGAGGAAAGAGCCTGGATGTGCTGGAGCTGAACGAGCTTCTGATCCCGGTTATTCCGATGGAGCCTCTCGGCAAAGACGATGTGGCCGGAATGAATAAAAATGAGATTAAGCATATGCTCAAGGAAAAGGCAGTTAAGCTGTACGAGGAGAAAGAAGCTGAGTTCCCGGAGGAAGATATGATCCGTGAGCTTGAGCGCGTCATTCTTTTAAAGAGCATCGACCGCAAGTGGATGGATCACATTGATGACATGGAGATTCTCCGTGAGGGCATCGGCCTGCAGGCATATGGCCAGAGAGATCCGCTGGTTGAGTATAAGATGGCCGGTTATGATATGTTTGATGACATGATCGCAAACATGCAGGAGGAGACGGTTCGCCTGCTCTTCCATGTCCGCGTCGAGCAGAAGGTGGAGCGTGAGGAAGTGGCGAAGGTCACCGGAACGAACAAGGATGAGTCACTGCAGAAGGCACCGAAAAAGCGGGCGGAGAAGAAGGTCTATCCGAATGATCCGTGTCCGTGCGGGAGCGGCAAAAAGTATAAGAACTGCTGCGGGCGGTTTAAATAACATAAAAATACAACCAAATAATTGGTAAAATACGGACATAAAAGTAGCGAAATAGCAGTCAACACGGAGATATTAAGTAAATAAGCTGTTATTTTGCTATTTTTATGTCCAAATTTTGCAACAAAATATTTAAATATTAACTAAAATAATAGACACCTAAATAAATTTAAAATGAGATTATCGAACCCGCGATCAACTGTAATATTGAGATCCAGGAAGTATGGATCAGTGAATTGAATAACACGACGAGTATGGGTATCGCCGGTGATGAGAAGATTGATATTGTGCATGTCGGTACGGTACAGGGACTTTCTTCTATGGTTGGATCTGAGATGCTTTAGGATCTGAATGAAGGCATTCTGTTGCAGAACAGAGGGCAGGCGCTGACAGAGCTTTTTGCTGATATACTGGAGGCGGGTGAAGTTAGCGGACAACAGCTTGCGGTTCCTGCAAATGTTTATACTGCGGCATCAAGAGGTATTTATTATAATAAGACTATGGCTGATGCGGCCGGAGTGACTTTGGGCGAAACAATTACAATGGACGAACTGGAAGAAGCACTCATTGCCATTCATGAATATGATCCCAGCGTTTATCCTTATTATGAAGGCGATGGTGGTCTTTATATGTACTGGCTCTATTCTTATGAAACGTTCGGAACAGATTCGGCTTATGGTATTGTCTGGGATGCAAATGAGGATCCTACAGTAGAAAACTTATTTGCTTCAGATGAGTTCCTGGATTATTGCATCCGGATGCAGAAGTGGAATGAGCTTGGCTTACAGCCCGGTGATCCGACAGATACCACAACGGCACAGGATTATTACAATGCTCAGCAGCTGTTCTGTGTTGTAGCAACCATCAACCCTGCGCAGGATGTTTCGTTTGCCTCGGACGACTTTGAGGTGGCGTCTGCATCGTTGGTGGATGCGGGAATTTCCAATACATCGGTTACAGAATATATGTGGGGGATTGCCGCAAACAGTGAGCGTCCGGATAAGGCCATGGATCTGCTGAACTATCTTTATGAGAATCCGGATGTGGCAAATATCCTGATGTATGGTCTGGAAGGCACCAATTATGAGTACCAGGAGGGCTCTGATACTGTGATCAAGACGAATGGAACTCTTGATACAACATTCCTTTGTGTTGGCAATACTGAGGAGACGCTGATTGAGTCTCCGGCCGCTGAAGATTATATTGAAAAGTGGGAAGAACTTGAAAGCACTGCTACGGTTTCACCGATCATTGGCTATATGTTTGATGATACGGATTATCAGACAGAATCTGCCGTGCTTGCTTCTACGATCAATGAATATGTGCCGCAGCTGATGTGCGGTATGTTCGACAGTGAAGATGCGGTCAGAGAAGAGGTCGATGAATTTGTATCAGCGTTAGAGTCGGCCGGCATCAATGACGTTATCGCAGCGAATCAGGAGCAGCTGGACGCATATCTGGCAGAACAGTAAAAGGAGAAAAATCTATGAACAGGGTTTGTGTAGAAAGTGCGCTGGGGGATATCAGAACACTGCCGGAACTTGCAGATATTTCTGAATTTATTATGTATGCCCCGCCAAGTGAATCGGATAATGAATTCAACGACTTTGATCGAATGCCAATTAAAGAGACGGCAAAGATTGGATGGCAGCCGGATGCGCTGGTGAGAGGCGTGAATTATTTGGCCGACAAGTTTGCGGCAGGAAAGGCAAAGTGCTGCTTTGTGTACAAAGAAGAAGAGTGTACGGAAGATGCACAGAAAAAAGCTGTAAACGTTGTATATGTTGCACCGGAAAAAGCGGATCCCCAAAAGCCGTATGTTATGGTAGTTGCCGGCGGTGCATATATGACAATAGCTTCAGCAGTGGAGGCTTATCCGATCGCTACGCATCTGGTGGATGCGGGATACCCGGTCTTTGTCCTGACCTATCGTGTCGGTGAATTTGGTCTTATGCCGAAACCGATGGAAGACATGGCCGGGGCACTGCGGGTGGTCCGGGATCATGCGGAGGAGTTTGGAGTTGACCCGGATAACTATGTAGTCTGCGGATGCTCAGCAGGGGCGAACCTTGTATGTACCTGGAGTGTGAATTCGCTTGGCTACGGAGCATGGAATATGCCGAAGCCGAAGGCTGTCTTCGCGGTGTATACTGTTGTCGATCTGGTTGATGAAGATCAAAGACAGGATAGTTTCTTCTTAAAGATTATGCTGGGAGAGAATTATACGCAGGAGGATGTCCTGAAGTATGATGTCTTAAGCCAGGTGACAGAGGACTACCCGCCCTGCTATATTGTCTGCGGAAAGGATGATGAGACGGTGCCTTGTTATCATTCTGAACGCCTGAAAGCGCGCCTGGATGAGCTGGGTATCCCGGCTGTTTTCAAAGAAGCAGAACATGCGCCGCATGGGTTCGGTGATGGAACCGGAACGGATGCAGAAGGCTGGCCGGAGGAAGCGGTGGCATTTTTGGAATCTCTATAATGAAACTCGGAATGAAAGGGGCTGTTGCACAATTTCGTGCAGCAGGGGAGTATGAAAAAAAGTCTGTAAAAGTTTAAATGTTAGGTCTTCTATGATAA
>JAJPZY010000130.1 GCA_021204085.1 Clostridiales bacterium
TATCATAGAAGACCTAACATTTAAACTTTTACAGACTTTTTTTCATACTCCCCATGATAGCGGTCCTTCCATTAGGAATCGTTTTTTTCTCAATCGTCGTATTTCATCAAAGTAGTATATGCATCATATCTCATCAGCGTAATGTACGGTGTAGAGTAAGATGCAAGACCTTCCTTTAAGATCGCACCTAATGTGTTTAAGATCTTGGACATTACAGTCACCTTCTTTCTTTCAAATTTATGATAGAATTATATCCAGAGCAGCCATCGTCTGCTCGCCATTTCTGTATAAAAAGTAGCCAAATTTTGCAAATAATACCAGATATTTCTATTCTAAAAATGGACAGATTTTAATATTCCAACTTCTCATTGCCTTCCACCATTTGCAAGTATATAATTTAAGAATACTTACTATTTGACAGCCGCAAAGCTTCATGCGAAGAAAGGAAAATGATGAAATACAGAGTCATTCGAAGCAACCGCAAAACCTTTGGGATCGAAGTAACCAATAAGGGCGTGCTTATCCGTGCACCATATTACGCAACCAATGAAAAAATCGAGGAAATCGTAAGGAAGAATGATGCATGGATCCGGCGAAAGCTGGCCGCGTTTGAAGAAGAATTGGGGTCTGAGGCGGTGGGAGAGCTGCTGTCCATGGATGAAATTCGTGCTTTGGCAGAGAGGGCAAAGGAAATCATCCCGAAGCGTGTGGCATATTATGCCCCGCTCATTGGTGTAACGTATGGCCGTATCACAATCCGAAACCAGAAAACGCGGTGGGGGAGCTGTTCTGCAAAAGGAAATCTTAATTTTAACTGTTTGCTGATGCTTGCACCGCCGGAAGTATTGGACAGCGTTGTGGTACACGAGTTGTGCCATCGGAAACAGATGAACCATTCCAGGGAATTTTACGCAGAAGTGCTCAGGGTGTTCCCGGAATATTATAAGTGGAACGGATGGCTGAAGGAGAACGGACAAGCCCTGATAAGGAGAATGACGGGGTGATGTCATAGAAAACAGGGAATTTTTAAGGAAATCATTGACGGAGAAATATAGTATAGGAAGGATACCGTTTGATATGAAATACGCACACATACCATACATAGATAAGCCGGTTTCACGAATCATTTTCGGGACGGGCGGAGAGCACTTTACAAAAGGGGGAAATTTTGATGATCTGCTGGACGGCGTTCTTTCCCTCGGCGTGACAACATTCGATACGGCGCGGGTATATGGCAGGTCCGAAGCTGTCCTCGGGGAATGGATGGAGAGAAGAAATCATCGGGAGGATGTTGTACTTATCTCAAAATGCGCACATCCGGACATACTGACCTGGGAAAAGCGGGTAAACCATGATGCGATGTGGTCAGACCTCCGCCAGTCCCTTTCCCTCCTCCGCACTTCCTATATTGACATCTATCTTCTTCACCGCGACAACCCGGAAATACCAGTGGGAGAGCTGGTGGAAACATTTAATGAAATGTATATTATCGGAAAGATTCGGGTTTTCGGCGGCTCCAACTGGACACATGAGCGGATCGAGGAAGCCAACGAGTATGCCTACAAACATAATCTGATTCCTTTTTCCGTCTCTTCCCCTCACTTCGGCCTGGCGGAACAGGTTCGGGATACATGGGATCCTACCTGTTTGTCTATTACCGGAAAGGAAAAGGAAGGTGCGAGGAAGTGGTATGGCAAGAATGGGATGCCTGTCATCGCCTATGCCAGTCTTTGCCAGGGATTCTTTTCCGGAAAGCTGAAATATTGTGAAAAGGAAAAGGCCGGAGAAGTGCTGGGAGAGTTTGCCGCACAGGCCTATGCTTCAGAAGAAAACTTCGAACGGCTGCGCAGATGTGAAATATTGGCGGAGGAAAAGAATGCGGCGGTGTCCCAGATCGCACTGGCCTGGAATCTAAGCCAGGACATGAATGTGTTTTCTATTGTAGGCAGTAAGAGCCTAAGCCGTATGAAGGAAAATGTCGGGGCAGCGGAGATTCAACTGACGGAAGAGGAGGCTGCATACCTTAATCTGGAAGATGATACTGGTAGTAATTCTGAAGGTAAATTTTTAAGAGAAGTTTGACATAGTGAGAGAATAATTCAAATTATACTTTTCACAGAGTTAACCCACCTATGAAAAATTCTTGACAGGCAATAGAGAAAGCCCGGAATCTCAATGGATCCCGGGCGGTTTAAAAATAATGACGGCTTAATTTGACTGCGATAGTTTTAGAAAACAGACGTTATATAATAGAAGAAAATGATCACACTTACTTTTTCTCATTTATCATTACATTAATAAATTTTGATTCCCCATAGCATAGAAGCCGATTCCCTTTTCTGATGTTAATTCTTTACGACAATTCTGACTGCGAATCGCTTGTGAGCTGCATTTAAAGAATCTTACAAGAACAATACAAATACCACATTATAAATTTTAAGTGGTATTTATGCACAAAATTCAATGTATTATAATTGATACAATTATTACATTTGCACAAAGATTAGTTGACAAACAAAATTACTAGGTGTAGAGTTACATTAGGTTTGATTTTATAGCGTGGGGTAGGATGCATTTATAGTTTATATGAGTGTGTGAATTTATTTCTGTAAATATATCAGATCTTCTATGATAAGTTGAT
>JAJPZY010000123.1 GCA_021204085.1 Clostridiales bacterium
TATCATAGAAGACCTAACATTTAAACTTTTACAGACTTTTTTTCATACTCCCTCAAAAGCTGATTAAAGCAGGCTGTGTTTCAATCCAAAATGATACCGTTAAGAAAAACAGTATCCCGGTTGAGACCGGCGACATGATTACTGTTGATATTCCGGAGGCGCAGTCAGTGTCCATTGTTCCGGAAAATATTCCTCTGGATATCATTTATGAGGACAAAGATCTGCTGATTGTCAATAAACTGAAGGGAATGGTTGTACATCCCTCTGCCGGACATTACAGCGGCACACTGGTCAATGCCGTTATGTATCACTGTGCAGGAAGCCTTTCGGGGATTAATGGAGAGATCCGTCCCGGTATTGTACATCGGATTGATAAGGACACCACCGGATCGCTGATTGTTTGCAAAAACGATCAGACTCATACACAAATTGCGGAGCAGATCAAAGAACATTCGGTAAAACGCATTTATCGCGGAATTGTCTGCGGCATTTTACATGATGATACGGGAACGGTTTGCGGAGATATCGGACGGCATCCAACACAGCGGAAAAAAATGGCTGTAGTTACACAGAACGGAAAGCCGGCGGTCACTCATTATCGTGTGCTGGAACGTTATGCAAAATATACTTATGCGGAATTTCAGCTTGAGACAGGGAGAACGCATCAGATTCGCGTTCACTTATCCCAGATCGGACACCCTTTGCTTGGGGATGAACTTTACGGCGGAACATCAAAAAATTATGCTGTCAGGGGACTCTGCGGGCAGACGCTTCACGCCATGACAATCGGATTCATTCATCCGCGCAGGAAAGAATATGTGGAATTTCAGGCTCCGATCCCCCAATATATGGAAGATTTACTAAAACAGTTTCGAAAACTACAGTAGTATGATATAATATTGTAAATGATTCGATATAGAGTCATGCGGGAATACTGACAAAAGGGGGATTCGTCTATATGAAAAATACTATCATCACAATCGGCAGGGAATATGGAAGCGGGGGCCTGGAAATCGGAATGAAACTTGCAGACAAGCTGCAAATAAAGTGCTATGATAAAGAGCTTCTCACCCTGGCAGCTCAGGAAAGCGGCTTCTGTGAGGAAGTAATCAGAAAAAATGATGAGCATAACGGAAGTTTCCTGTATTCGCTTGTTACAGATACATATTCAACCGGAGGGTATGGAATGGGCAATTATTTCAACGATCTGCCCTTAAATCATAAAGTATTCCTTGCTCAGTTTGATACTATAAAAAAACTTGCCGCACAGGAGTCCTGCATCATCGTCGGACGCTGTGCAGATTATGCGCTTCGTGATGTTGCGGAATGCATCAGTGTATTTATTCACGCAGACATGGATTTTCGGGTTCCGAGAATCAGAAAAGATAATCCGGAAAAGAATTTCAAAGATGATAATAAGGTAGTCGATTATATCAATCGTATTGACCGGAAACGTGCAAACTATTATAATTACTTTTCAAATAAAAAATGGGCGGATGCCAGAAGCTATGATCTGTCAGTCAGCAGTTCAAGGCTCGGCATAGATAAAACAGTAGATTACATCGTTGACTACATAAAATATTTTTATAAGGACACAGAACTGACATTTCAAACTGTTTAACGAATTAGCTGATTGTAGGGATATTATATTATAATAATTGCAATTAAATAAAAAATAACCCCTCAGCTTTAACGAATTAGTTGGATATAGGGATATCATATTATATATTTGTAATTGTATAAGAAATAATCCCTCAGCTTTAACGAATTAGTTGGCCGTATAGATATCATAGATATCTATACGGCCAACTATTCGTTAAAGCTGTCTTTTGCGAATAGTTAGATGTGGGTGGGCGGACATATCTCCTCCGAGTCCAATATCACCGTAAACGGCCCGTCATTCAGCAGCTCCACCTTCATATCTGCCCCAAAGCTGCCGCTCTCAACGACCGGAACAGATTTTTTACACTCTTTAATGATATATTCATACAGATTCTCAGCCAGCACCGGATTCCCGGAACGCGTGAAGGATGGACGGTTTCCTTTTTTACAATCCGCATATAGCGTAAACTGGGAAACAAGGAGCAGCTCTCCATTTACATCTTTCAGGGCAAGATTAGTCTTTCCGCTTTCGTCCTGAAAAATCCGCAGACCGATCATTTTCCTTATCATCTTGTCTGCGATAAGCTTTGTATCTGTTTCGGCGACTCCGATCAATACCAGGAAGCCTTCCTGAATCCGGCCAATGATTTCGTTATCTACGGTTACAGACGCTTTTTTTACACGTTGAATCACAAATTTCATCTGTTCAGTACCTTTCTGTATTTTAAAGAATATTTGCTTTCTGACTTCTTGTAATAAATATTTATATATTTAATCAACAACAGACTATCAATGTTATTATGCTTAGACCGAAAGCCAAAAATATATTTCGCGAATAGTTTAAATTACTGAAACTCTGTGCTATACTGTTTGTGGTATCAAGATTTACTTCATTTTGTACAAGGAGGCAGATCCAATATTATGAAAGAACGCGCCTATCATGAAACGGTTAACATAGAAAACGAGGTAAAGCTGCGTGAATTGATTCAGGAGCTCCCGCGCTTCTGCAAAGAATATTTCATCGGCATCACCCCGTCTACCTCATCACGGACAAGAATCGCGTATGCTTATGATCTGGGTGTGTTTTTTCATTTTCTCAAGGAGAATAATCCTGCACTTGCCAAAATGGAAATTACAGACTTCCCTCTCTCACTTCTGGATCAGATTACTCCGGTGGATATCGAGGAATACCTGCAATATTTAAAATATTATACCAGCAACGGTACAGAACACACCAACGATGAGCGCGGGCAAATGAGAAAGCTTTCAACTCTTCGCAGCTTCTACAACTATTTCTTTCGCAAGGAAATGATTGAGAAAAATCCTGCTACTCTTGTTCAGATGCCGAAGCGCCATGAGAAAAACATCATTCGCCTGGACGTTGATGAGGTGGCTATTTTGCTCGATGAGGCGGAATCCGGCGAGAAACTGACTGACAGGCAGAAAGTATACCACGAGAAGACAAAAAAGCGGGATTTGGCCATTTTAACGCTTCTGCTGGGCACCGGCATCCGTGTCTCTGAATGCGTCGGCCTCGATATTACTGACATCGATTCCAAAAATAATGGCATCCGCATCCATCGCAAAGGCGGCAAAGAGATGATGGTTTACTTTGGCGACGAGGTGGCGGACGCACTGGATGATTACCTGGAT
The DNA here is from genome assembly GCA_021204085.1 of Clostridiales bacterium. GTDB lineage: Bacteria > Bacillota > Clostridia > Lachnospirales > Lachnospiraceae > Eubacterium_I. The sequence goes on from JAJPZY010000123.1 coordinate 3,256, forward strand.
GAACGTATGCTTATAAAGGCTCAGGAAGGAAGTACGGAAGCACTCTTCCTTTCCATGCAGAATCGAAGAATCAGTGTCCGCGCTGTAGAAAATCTGGTTAAAAAATATTCGAAGCTGGTTACCACCGTTAAAAATATCACACCTCATAAGCTGCGGAGCACCTATGGCACGAACCTCTATCGCGAAACAGGCGATATTTATCTGGTAGCTGATGTCCTCGGTCATTCTGACGTTAACACAACCCGGCGCCATTACGCTGCGCAGGGGGATGACCGCCGCCGCATGGCTGCAAAAGCGGTTACTCTTCGTGAAAAGCATAATCAGGATGACAGCCAGGACCCTTCCGAAAGCCAGTAATGAATATAAGAAATATCTTCCGGCATACTCTGGCGACAGATCTATGACGGCACATGTCTGACACATCCTCCGGTATATGATACCTGTAATCAGAAGAAACGAAAGACTCCGATCACCTTCCCCAGAATCATCACATCATCAACAATGATAGGATCCATCGTGTCATTCTCCGGCTGAAGACGGATATAGCCTTTCTCTTTATAAAAAGTCTTCACTGTCGCGGAATCATCAACCAGAGCAACCACAATCTCTCCATTTCTTGCTGTCTGCTGCTGTTGCACTAAAATCATATCACCATCCAGAATACCGGCATTGATCATGCTTTCTCCTCTGACCTTCAGCATAAAAGTCTGTACATTCGGCATAAATTCTGTCGGAATCGGAAAATAATTGCTGATATTTTCAGTAGCCAGAATCGGCTCTCCGGCTGCTACCTGCCCTACGATCGGAACATTCACAACCTCCCGCCGTGTCAGATTAAACGTATCATCTACAATCTCAATCGCACGCGGTTTGGTCGGATCCCGTCTGATATATCCGTTCTTCTCCAGAGTCTCAAGATGAGCATGAACGGACGATGTAGATTTCAGATGAACCGCTTCACAAATCTCCCGCACTGCCGGGGGATAACCCTTTGCCAGTATCTCAGATTTGATGTATTCTAAAATTTCTGCCTGCTTTGCACTGATCTTGCCTTTTGCCATAGGTATTACCTTCCTCTTCTATATCATGTAATTCATTCTGTCATAATCTTCGATTCATGATTAAATTTCGCTCTTCGCCGAATGCAATGGTGCGTTCTCTTCACTTTCGCTCATTGTATCATAAGTTTACCGGAAATGCAAACGTATATTCCGAAAATATGTTCGGTTTTTCGCTTGACAATCGAACAGATGTTTTGTATAATGGGCGCATAGCAAACAAACATTCGGATTACAATCTGACAGGATTTGAATTAAGCCGGCGTTCTGTTATTTTCGAACAATCATTTTTAAAGTGAAGGAGATGATTTTTATGTATGCATATATGAAGAAAAATGAGAGAAAAGTCAGGATTTGCCGTTTTATGATGATTTTCTTTATCAGTCTGGGTTTTGCCTTTGTTGTTTTTTTTATAGGTGGAAGTCATCTTCGTACCCGTCAGGTGCAGGCGACGGACGCACAGGTTGCGGTAACCTGTTATAAATCTGTATATGTTCAGGCCGGAGATACATTATGGTCTATCGCTGATGAGTATATGGATGACAGTTATGATGATAAGAATGAATATATTGAAGAAGTAAAACAGATCAACCATATTACGGAGGCTGATCTGCGTGCGGGGTCTTATATTATCATTCCTTATACAACGCTGCGTTAGCTGATTTCAAGACTTGCTTATTTTTCTGTTTTTTTGTACTGCAGGTTTTATATGAATTATAATATTTGATTTACAAATCTTCCGGGGAGATAATCGTTCCGTCCTGCCAGATTCTTTCCAGATCATAGAACAGGCGGTCTTCCCGGGAGAACAGATGAACGATAATATCTTTGTAATCCATCAGTATCCAGGTAGAGTTGCGGTTTCCTTCTATCTTACTTTCCTTATAACCGGCTTTATACAACTCCTCTTCCACTGCATCCATCATGGCCTGCAGCTGATTTATATTAGATGCGCTGGCTATTACAAAGTAATCTGCTATTACAGAGACTCCGCTGATATCAATTACCTTTATATCTTCCGCTTTTTTTTCACTCAATGCGTGGCATGCATGTTTTGCCATTTCTTTTGAGGTTTCATTCGTCATTGTATTACATCTCCTTTTTATTTACTGCAGTTTTATAATACTCATAAGCTTCCAATGTGGTCGGATCCATACAACAGTCTTTCCGGCTGTTTAAATAGGTAACGGTATCTTCAAGAATCCGGTATGTCGTTTGCACCAGATCCACATCGGCCAGTTTCCGAAGCTCCTTCAGATGCGGCGCACTATTTCGCCCCGGCTCAATATAGTCGGAGACAAACAGAATTAAGTCCAGAAGATTCATTTCCGGTACTCCCGTTGTATGTACACTGATGGCATGAAGGATTTCCTCATCTGTGATTTCATATTTCAACTTTGCCAGTATAGCACCGCATTTTGCGTGCAAGAGAGAAGGATTGTCCATTTCTGCCTGCGTGACCGGCACGTTGACTTCCCGGCAAAGCTGAATCTGCGCCTGCCCGGGCAGGTGCTTTGCACAGTCATGTAATAAAGCGGCGTATTTTGCTTTCTTTTTACTGCAATCATATATTTTTGCCAGGTGTACTGCCGTCTCTACAACCCCCATCGTATGTTCGTACCGCGAAGGCTTTAATTGCTTTTTCAGGTCACTCTGTATCTCTTTAAACTTCATTTTTTGTACCTTAAAGTCAAATTTTTTGTTTTGGGTAATTTGGGCTAATCTTCTGTTATATTTTATTGTTCGGAAGAGACTGTATTCTCCGGTCTCTTATAAAGCCGATTATCCTGAATATACTCCAGAACAGAGTCGGGCAGCATCCCCCGGACATTTTTACCGGAACAGATTCTTTCGCGAATTTCTCTGCTGGAAACTTTATAATTCCGAGTACGAATCCGATGTATCTTTCCATTATATTTCTCAGAAAGAAACGCAATCTGCGCATCCACTTTTTCTTCGTCAAAGTCATCTCTCACCGCTGCCAGAATCACTGCCTCCTGACAGATCAGTTCCGGATGGCGCCAGAGTTGAAAATCAAAGAGAGAATCTGCACCCAATATAAAATAAAACTGTGTATCCGAATATTCTGCGTTTAATTCGTGAAGAGTCCGATACGTATAATTCACCGTTGTACGATTCATCTCTCTCAATGAAAGTTCGAAAATCGGATATGGGGCAATGGCTAATTCGGTCATTTTTCTGCGATGCAGACACATATCCTCTCCCATAAATGCCTTGTGAGGGGCATGGCCTGTAGGTAAAAAAATTATTTTTTCCAGACAAAATTGTTCACAGGCATTTTTTGCGATCAACAGGTGCCCGTTGTGAATCGGATTAAATGTTCCGCCGAAGATGCCGACACGTTTTTCCTTCTCAGCCATGGCTATTCCTCTATTGTTTTTGTTCTTTTGGTGAAGGAAGGATAATTCTGGGTTTTTCCCTGTCCGGACGATACAGAACGATCTTTCTTCCGATAACCTGTACAACCTGTGAACGCGTGCGCTCCGCAACCACTTCCGCGATATCGCGGGGGACATCCGCACAGTTTTTCAGAACGGAGATTTTTATAAGTTCCCTGTTATTAAAAGCCTCATCAATTGAAGCTATATTCTCCGGCGTTACACTGTCTTTTCCAATTTGAATTATCGGATTCAGGTCCACCGCCAGACTTTTTAAATATGCTCTCTGCTTACTTGTTAAATTGTTTGCCATCGTTTTTATCTCTTTTATATTATTTATAATATTCAAATGTCATATCGCATACACGGACGATATCGCCCTCCTGCATGCCGAGTTTCTCCAGTTCTTCAATAATACCCTGGTCAACCAGAAAACGCTGGAAGAACAGAAATCCTTTTTCGGATTCAAGGTTTGTGTATCCGAGCATTCGTTCAATCCGCGGGCCTTCAACAACAAATTCTTCTTCTTTTGAATCATAGGAAACCGTATACGGATCCTCTGAGAAAAGTGCTGTTTCAGGGAAAAATTCCTGTTCAAATACAACCGGCGCCTCATCCACTGTCTGTAAAAGATTCCATGCAGCATAAAGCAGCTCCCGAAGCCCCTGCCCCGTAACCGCAGAAATCGGATAAACGGAAATTCCCTGAGGTTCAAACTCGGCTCGAAGCTTTTCAATCGGATCTTTATCCCCATCATAAATCGCATCAATCTTATTTGCTGCGATAATCTGCGGCTTTTTGCATAAATCCTCATTATAGGCTGCAAGTTCTTTGTTGATGGCGTATATATCAGCGATCGGATCTCTGCCTTCCGTCGATGCAGCATCTACAAGATGAATAATAACCCTGGTGCGCTCAATATGGCGGAGGAACTCGTGTCCCAGACCAATCCCTTCTGATGCCCCTTCGATCAGGCCGGGGATATCTGCAATGACAAACCCATGCTCCGCGTCGAGATCTACAACGCCGAGATTCGGATTAAGAGTAGTAAAATGATAGTTCGCTATCTTTGGCTGGGCATTCGTTACTCTGGAAAGCAGGGTTGATTTACCGACGTTGGGAAATCCGACCAGCCCCACGTCTGCGATTACTTTCAGTTCAAGAAGAACTTCTAACTCCATAGACGGCTGGCCTGGCTGTGCGTATTTCGGCGCCTGCATGGTCGGCGTTGCATAATGCCAGTTACCCTTTCCGCCCCTTCCGCCTTTCAGGATAATCTGCCGATTGTTGCCTCCGGACATATCTGCGATAACTTTTCCGGAAGAGGCCTCTCGGATCACTGTACCTGCAGGTACTTTCAGAACAATATCAGCGCCGTTTTTCCCGGAACATTTCTTTTTCAGTCCGTTACAGCCGTTTTCCGCTGCAAATTTTCGCCGATGCCGAAAGTCAGTGAGAGTATTCAGTCCCTGATCTACCTCAAAGACCACGTCTCCGCCTTTGCCGCCGTCTCCGCCGTCCGGGCCTCCTGCCGGAACATACTTTTCGCGGCGAAAACTGATATGTCCGTCTCCGCCTTTACCGGATTTTATAATGATTTTTGCGCGATCTGCAAACATAAGCTGTTCCTTACTATAATTAAAATTTTTTAATGGTAAATAAATAGACCCGGCTACAATAAGCCGGGTCACAGTAATCTTTTATTCGTCGGCAGCTACCGGATAAACAGAAGCGATCTTTTTATCTCTTCCTTTTCTCTCAAATCTGAGTACACCGTCAACCTTGGAATACAGTGTGTCATCCTTGCCCAATCCAACATTCAAGCCCGGGTGAATCTTTGTGCCGCGCTGTCTGTATAAGATATTGCCGGCTTTTACAAACTGTCCGTCTGCTCTCTTTGCTCCCAGTCTCTTAGAATGGGAATCACGTCCGTTCTTGGAAGAACCCATACCTTTTTTATGAGCAAAGAACTGAAGATCCATATTCATCATGTCCTACACCTCCTCGAAGATCAAATCAATAAATTCTCCGTAGTTACTTTCCATTTCCTCTAAACCAAGCGCCAGCGACTGCAGCAAAAGCTGAGAACCTGTCCCCGCATCTTCCGACATTCGAAAGACTATCCTTCCGTCTGTCTGACTGCTCTCACAGGAAAACCTGTCCTCTGTGAGCGTCTCAATGGAGTTGATGCATGTAATAACCAGGGCAGAAACGGCAGCACAAACGATATCATTCTCCTCGGTGTACTCCGCATGTCCCAGACAATCAAACCCTGTCAGATTCTGTTCCTGATTCTGGAAAAATGTGATCCTTACCATAAGACCTAAGCGTTGATCTTATCGATCTTTACTTTGGTAAAGCACTGTCTGTGTCCGTTTTTCTTATGGTAACCGGTTTTTCTCTTGTACTTGTAGACGATTACCTTCTTCGCACGGCCGTTGGCTACAACGGACGCTTCTACAGTCGCGCCTTCCACGGTGGGTGTACCCGCCGTAAATGTCTCATCGCTGACTGCAAGAACCTGATCGAACGTAACGGTCTCACCAGCTTCCACACCAAGCTTCTCAATGGTAATGATATCGCCTTCGGATACTTTGTACTGCTTACCACCTGTTGCTATAATTGCGTACATATGGCACCTCCTATTATCATTACTCGCCAGTTTCGGTGCCGCGATATGTCTCATGTTTTAAAATATCGCAGACTTCTACCTCACTGTGCGGCATCTTTAGAATCTTACCACAAGGGGAAATTCCTGTCAACTTCTTTTAAAAAATTCTATTTATTAATTTGCCATGACGGATGACAACCCCCAGACGCATCCTGAGCCGACCGCTTCAACAAGCAAAAAAATCAAAGAATCTACCGCAGCTGTTCCATTAGCGACTTTTCGACTTTTTTGCGTGTCATCTCTACCAGATTCAGCCGCGTGATGTCATGCACCTGCGTCGGAATCGGATCAGACTGCACCTGTTTTCTCAGATAGGAAAGCAATTCCGTCTGATCTTCTTCGCGGATGAGATCGATATAATCTACGATAATAATACCTGAGATGTTGCGCAGCCGAAGCTGCCTGGCAATTTCGCGGGATGCTTCGAGATTGATATCACGAAAGTGTTTCTGAGGATCTTTTCCGCCCGAACTTTTACCGGTGTTAACGTCGATCACCGTCATGGCTTCTGCCTGTTCAATGACAATGGATCCGCCGGATTTCAAAAAAACTGTCTTTTGTGTGGCACGCTCCATCTGCTTTCGCAGGTTATAAAGACTGGCTAACGGATAAGATTTATCTTTATAAAGCCGAAGCGATACTGTCCTCAGATCGTCACGGCAGCCGCAATATTCTGTCAGAGTTTGATGAATATCAGGCAGATCAGTAACCACTTCTTCCAGATAATCCGAGTAACTGTTTTGTACAAAGTTCAGATACTTCGGCATACCCTGATAAAGGCAGGAAAAACAGGTACGATTGCCAGCATGTCTGATGATTTTATTCATTCGCTGCCGAAGGGCAGACTCTTCGCTGATAATCGCTTCATCTGAGGCGTTTTTCGCGTTTGTGCGAATAATGATGCCATAGTCATCCGAAAAATATTCTTCAGCCAGATTCCGGAAATGTATGCGGGCCTCTTTTTCCAGTTTTGAGGAAATTCCCACTTTTTTGTTTTGTTTTGTCAATATGACATATCGGCCGGTAAGCGTCAGGTTTGTGGAAACCATGGGTGATTTTGTCTTAAGCGCTTCCTTTTCTACCTGTACGAGAATCTCATCCCCCTGTACCAGAATCTTATTTAATGAATTTCGTTTTACATACACCGGATCGGTAACATGTTCCAACGGCAGATAACACGGCTGTCCCGGAGCGATTTCCACAAAAGCAGCATTGAGATTCTTCACAACATTCTGAACCTTGCCGATATATATATTTCCGAGAAGAGGGCCCTCGGCGGATACATCGGTATGTTCCGCCCGCACTTCCGCCAGATGGTCGTTCTCAATCAATCCGCAGAGGAGAAAGTCTTTCCTTTCATATGTGTAATTTGTTATTATTATTTTAGCAGACAATCTTCAATACCTGTATGATTCGATATATTAAAATAATTTCCTACGATAAATAATCAGAGGATGACGTCCCCGGCAGCTTCAAGCGGCAGCAATTTTCCATTTACATTCTCGTATACTTCCAGACGGTGGATTTGCAGGTTATACGGATCATAATCTTTGCCAAAATAATCATAAAAGTCTTTAAGGACAAGCTCCGGCTTTATATTTTCTGCGCTTCCGGTACAGAGCTGCAGAAAAAATCCCTTCCTTTCAGAAACATCGCAGAATGGCCGAAACTGATAGGTCAGCGGTTTTACATCCACCACTCTCTCACTTTTTTTGGTTTGTTTTGTAATCTCTATTTTTTCTCTGTTATCAAAATATTCCGCAATCATTTCACGGATTTCTTCCTCGGAAAATTCGACTGTCTTTTTGAAATATACGATGTAATCGGCAGCCGCCACAGCAGTCATTGCTTTCTTTGCACCCTCGCGCAGCGCTACATAGGATGAAATCTCCATCCCTTCCACCATCACCGCATTTAAAGCCTGAAGTGATTCCTCCGAGGAGCGCGTCGAGTTGACATCAATATCCATGTATTCTCCGTCACTGGTGATGCCGATGCCCAAAGGAGCCGCAAAGGACATGATCTGGTGCGGACTGAACCCTTCCGTATAGCGGATATCGATGCCCGCCCGGCGGATAGCCTTTTGAAAATAGCGCATGATGTCCAGGTGCCCGACAAAGCGCATCACGCCGTTTTTACGGAACTTAATGCGTATTCTCATAGCAGACACCTCCTTTATACTTCATGGCGCCGCAGCCGGCACATTTCTGCCTGCAGTTTGGCGTTACCTCCTCCGCCTGCGCACGCTCCCATTCTCTCAAAAGAAACTGCTTCGTCACTCCGGCGTCAATAAAATCCCAGGGGAAGATTTCGTCCTTCGTCCGTTCACGGACGGTATAAAAATCGGTATCGAGTCCTGTTTCCGCAAATGCTTCCTGCCACATGCCATCGTCATAATAATCGGACCATGCTGCAAAGATACCGCCTTTCTCATACACCCGGATTAAGGCATCACAAAGCCTCCGGTCTCCCCGTGCCAGAATGCCCTCAATCAGGGTTACGTCAGCCTCGTGCCAGTTGTAGCGGATGCTTTTACGGTTCTTCTGTGATTTGACCGCTTCGTTAACGATATGCGCCCGATCGAGGAAATCTTCCTTTGTGTAGATCGGACTCCACTGGAATGGTGTAAACGGCTTCGGTACGAAAAAGGAGGTGCTCACAGTGATCTGGCATTTTCCATTGCGCTGTTCCTTCGGTATTTCATAATAACGCCTGGCAATTTTTTCCGCCAGTTCCGCAATCGCCCGCATGTCTTCCACAGTCTCCGTCGGCTGTCCGAGCATGAAATAAAGCTTCACCTTCTGCCAGCCGCCCTCAAAGGCGAGTCCGGCTCCGGTAAGAATATCCTCTTCGGTCAGCCCTTTGTTGATCACGTCTCTCAGCCGCTGCGAACCGGCTTCCGGCGCAAACGTCAGGCTGCTCTTTTTTACATCCTGCACTTTACTCATGACATCCAGAGAAAAATTGTCAATCCGAAGTGAGGGAAGAGAAATATTGACATGTCTGGAATTACATTCTTCAATCAGACAATCCAGCAGCTCTTCAAGGTGAGAGTAATCGCTGGAGCTCAAAGAACTTAAGGAAATCTCTTCCTGTCCTGTGGATTCCAGCATGTTTTTTGCTTTTTCCATCAGATAATCCAGACTCCGCTCCCGCAAAGGACGATAGATCATCCCTGCCTGACAAAAACGGCAGCCGCGGATACAGCCGCGCTGAATCTCGAGAGTCACACGATCCTGTGTGATCTGAAGAAAAGGAACCAACGGCTTGTTCGGATATACTACGTCAGACATATCCTCTACGACCTGCCGCTGAATCGTTTGCGGTACATCTTCATATAGCGGAAGAAAAGATGCAATGGTTCCGTCTTCGTGATAATTCACTTCATAGAGAGAAGGCACGTAAATGCCCGGTATACGCGACGCCTCACGCAAAAAATCCTTTCGGCTGTAAGCGCCGCTATTCTTATGCTCTTTGTACAGGTCAAGAAGGGCGTCATAAACGGTTTCGCCCTCTCCGATGTAAAAGATATCAAAGAAATCCGCAAGCGGCTCAGGATTGTACGTACAGGGTCCCCCTCCGATCACGATTGGATCGCTTTCATCACGATCCCGGCTTTTCAGCGGAATCTGGCCGAGGTCGAGAATCTGAAGGATATTCGGATAGCACATTTCATACTGGATGGTGATCAACAGCCAGTCAAAGTCCCGGATCGGATCCTGGGTTTCCAGAGCAAAAAGAGGTATCTGCCGCTCCTTCATTATTTTGTGCAGATCCGGCCAGGGGGAAAATACCCGTTCGCAATACACATCCTCCCGTTGGTTAAACATGTGGGTGAGAATCTGCATTCCCAGGTGAGACATGCCGATCTCGTAAACGTCCGGGAAGCAGAAAACCGCGCGGATATCCACTTTCGCAGGATCTTTTACAACCATGTTTACCTCGTTGCCGATATAGCGGGCGGGTTTTTCTATATTTAATAAAATTTCGTCACTAAGCGCTAAATGATTCATAATTGTCTCTTGATTCTTGAAAAGTTATGATATATTTATTCAGTTTCTACAGTGTTTCTAATTTTACATCATCTCACAAACACACGTCAATATAAAAGTTTTTGCGAGTACAGACACGGGTTATCCACAATATTTCGTGGATAACTGTATTTTTCACTTATCCACATAAAATTGTGGATAACCATTGTCAAAAATAAAATAGCAAAAGGAAATCGCTGCACAGTCTGTATATCAGGTCGGCAGCGATGTATTATCATATAATTCAGTTTATTCCGGGTGCTATTCCACCGCTCTTGTCTCATCTGCTACATACTCAAAGAAATCAAAGTCGGCAGTTTTTCTGTGGAACATCAGATCCGCGCAGGTGATACCAACCATGGTTCCCGTGAATTCGCCATATTTGCAGTATTCATCAGAAAGCTTCGTGGTGTCGAAGATACCTCCGATTTTCTGGTAACCTTCTCCATCATAGCTCCATTCGAACCATGATTTGCGGCCTTCCACATACAGACGTATATAGATCGGACGATTCTCTTCCACCGGAACGCGCTCATCCAGCTAGACAGTACGAGTTCCGTTTTCCATATGAATAACTGCCAATGCATCCTGATTCAGAGAGTCGCTGCGGTATTTGCGCAGATAACTGTAATCCATATTGTCATAGTAAAGGATCAGTCCGGCGCTATGCTGGTGAACATCCGGAGAAAACTCCATCTTCGTTGTCACGCGTGCATAGACGCTGGTAAGCTTTCGTGCAAGCAGGCTTACTTTGTTAAGAGAAGCACGTGATTCCTGTCCTCGCAGGCGTGCCCAGCCGGGGCGTGAGGTCAGATCCACAAACCGCTGCGGCATAATACGCGGTGCATAATAAAACGGCTGCAGGGTCGGTGCATCAAAGTCGTCAAAAGAGATTGGCGCAGGCACGGGAGCATCCGGCAGATCAGGTTCTTCCACTTCGAGCTTAGCCAGATTGCTGCCGTCCGCCATTCGAAGCCACCCGTCGTCGGTCCACTTCATTTTCTGGATAGCCGTCTCTCTGCCCAGTGTGCAGCGAAGCTCAGGTACAAAGGGACGGGCGCAGAGATGTACGAGATAAGTCTCCCCGTTCGGCAGATCAACATAGCTGCCGTGGCCGGATTTCTGAAGGATGGAATCCGGATTAAAGTATTTCGGCTTCAGATGATCCGGATTATCGCGTTCATAAGAATACCCCGGCACACTGGTGACGATCGGATTTTTCGGGTCTTTTACATAAGGACCATCCACCCGGGTAGAACGTCCCATGGTAACACAGTGGTTATAACCGGTACCGCCCTCTGCGCACATGATATAATAGTATTTGCCGCGCTTTGTCAGATGAGGCGCTTCAATGCAGCCGCGGTCCGTACCGCCCCACCATACACGCTTCGGATAGCCGATGATTTCTTTTTTCACCGGGTCATACTCCGCCAGGCAGATCGCGCCTGGTTTTTCGTAATTTTCTCTTGTCTCCCAGTCCAGCGAGACGACGTACTTGCGCCCGTCATCATCATGGAACAATGAGGCGTCAAAACCGGCAGAATGCAGATAGACCGGTTCGCTCCACGGCCCTTGGATATCCTTCGCTGTTACCAGAAAATTATCGATATCAAAATAGCGGGCATTCATGGAATTCATAACACCGTATACTAAATAGAAAAGGTCTTCCGTCTCGCAGTATATCAGACAGGGTGCCCAGATTCCTTTTGCACTGGGAAGCTTTTTTAAATCTACTTTCTCATCATCGTTGAGCACGTGAGTATACAGTTCCCAATGTTTCAAATCCCGGGAGTGATAGATCGGAATACCCGGAAACCACTCAAAAGTGGAAACTGCCAGATAATAGTCATCGCCTTTGCGGCAGATACAGGGATCCGGGTTAAACCCGGGAATAATCGGATTTTTAATCATTGTTATATCCATTCCTTTCGCGTTTTTGACGCTCAAGGCATAAAACGTTATGAAAACGAATTGTCAGCCCTGAGTTTTTTGTTATACTTGTTGCACAGGGAATCCGGTACACTACGTGTCTCAAAGGCCGGGTGCTATATCAAGCCACTCCTTGTACAGTGCGCCAACGCTGCTGTGAAAAGCAAATCACACCCGGAAATCCGTAACCGCTACCTTCGGCTCAAGAAACGTCGCGGCCACAAGAAAGCAATCATTGCCATAGCAAGGATGCTTCTTACCGCATTGTACCATATGCTGAAGGAAAAGGTAAACTATAATGCGGATCTTTACAGAGACGCTAACGCAGTTCCGGACTCCCGTGAGATTACCATTGATCAGGCAATTAAGATGGTTCAGCTTCAGGGTTATAAGATCAAACCAGCTGTTGGATAACCTGTAGTACCATCATGTCTATATCCAATTTTTGAAGCCACCTTTTGATGGCTTGTTTGTTGTGCCGCTAAATTAATGGATACCCTCTACTCTTCGTTTTCAATCTTCTTCCTCCTCGTCACCCCTATATTTTTTAAACACACGATTCAGATACAACGACTGCCAGAGAAACAAAACGGAAAATCCGATAATCATCCAAAACAGCATGGAATATTGCATGATTATCGTGTTAATCCCGAAGCAAATCAAAAATGGAATGGCCAAACAGAGATACTGTGTAAGCATCGCCGGAAAATGGCCGATCAGAATAGCAAAACCATTATATACCATATCCTTCAATGTATTCTTAAATGTCGAGATCAACGCAAATACCGTCAGGAAATACATGCTGTACAGGACGGCGAGAACAATAGTAATCACCGTATAAATACTTTTCATTGTGCCTCCGTTTATGCCTGCGGCGACATAGATCACATAAGTAAGCGCATACAGGAACAAGGCAATCAGCCAGAACGCGGTGGCCTGTTTAAAATTGGATTTAAAAGCCTTGAAATATCCGCGAATGACGTAAGTATCCTCTTTGCGGACAATCTTCAATGTCATGGTGTATAGCGAACTGATGGAGGCACCGATCGTAAAAACGGGAATACAGGTAATCAGAAAAATAAAGTTAAGCACGATCAGAGGGAGTATGAAAAAAAGTCTGTAAAAGTTTAAATGTTAGGTCTTCTATGAT
>JAJPZY010000117.1 GCA_021204085.1 Clostridiales bacterium
AACCAGCACCATGGAATTTAATCCTTCAAACTGGAATTTCAGATTTCAATTCACCTTTGGTTATGGTTTGTTTGGATCAAATAAAGAAAATATATGAATTTTGATTTAATATGGGTGGTACAGAAGTACTTCTAAAAGTATATAAAAGTTTTTGGTAGTAATCAAGTGGAATCCTTGAAAAGAAAGAAAAGGTTAATTTGATTTTTTTCTCCTTGAATCCTCCCCTTCATCCGTGTATAATCGATAAGGATAGGGAGTAGGATCCGAAAAGAACAGGAAGGATATACTGAGTGCTATGATTGATATTAAATTTTTAAGAGAGAACCCGGAGATTGTAAAACAGAATATCCGCAATAAATTTCAGGACCGCAAGCTGCCGCTGGTCGATGAGGTCATCGAACTGGATGCAAAAGCCCGTGCGGCGCAGCAGGAAGCGGACAGTCTCCGCTCAAACCGCAACAAGATTTCCAAACAGATCGGTGCGCTGATGAAGCAGGGCAAAAAGGATGAGGCGATGGCGTTAAAGGAGCAGGTTGCGCGTGACGCTGCGCACCTGACAGAACTGGAGGCCGCTGAGAGCGAACTTCAGGAAAAAGTGAAAACCATCATGATGACCATTCCGAATATCATCGATCCTTCGGTTCCGATCGGAAAGGACGACAGCGAGAACGTTGAGGTGGAGCGCTTCGGCGAGCCGGTAGTTCCGGATTTTAAGATTCCGTATCACACGGAGATTATGGAAAAGTTTAACGGGATCGATCTGGACGCGGCCCGCAAGGTAGCAGGCAACGGATTCTATTATCTTCAGGGCGACATTGCGCGTTTGCACTCGGCGATGACTGCTTATGCCAGAGATTTTATGATTGATAAGGGATTTACCTACTGTATTCCGCCGTTTATGATCCGCAGCGATGTGGTGACCGGCGTGATGAGTTTTGACGAGATGGACGCTATGATGTACAAGATTGAGGGGGAGGATCTCTACCTGATCGGCACATCCGAGCACTCCATGATCGGACGGTTTATCGGTGAACTGCTTCCGGAGGATACGCTGCCGCGGACACTGACCAGCTATTCTCCCTGCTTCCGCAAGGAAAAGGGGGCGCACGGCATTGAGGAGCGCGGCGTATACCGTATCCATCAGTTTGAAAAGCAGGAGATGATCGTTGTCTGCAAGCCGGAGGAATCCCCCATGTGGTTTGATAAGCTCTGGCAGTATACGGTAGAGCTTTTCCGCAGCATGGATATTCCGGTCCGTACGCTGGAGTGCTGCTCCGGTGACCTGGCGGACCTGAAAGTGAAGTCTGTCGATGTCGAAGCCTGGTCTCCGCGCCAGAAGAAATACTTTGAGGTGGGCAGCTGCTCGAATCTGGGAGACGCGCAGGCGAGAAGACTGCGGATTCGTGTAAAGGACAAGGACGGCAACAAGTATTTTGCGCATACGCTGAATAATACGGTGGTTGCGCCGCCCCGGATGCTGATCGCATTTTTGGAGAATAATCTGAACGCGGACGGAACTGTGAATATCCCGACAGTCCTGCAGCCGTACATGGGCGGCAAGACCCGGATTGAATGAGTTGTATAGAGGTAAGATTCGATTTGAGGATATGACACTTTTATTGAGAGGCGAAACTTTTCACAGATAAGGCAGATATGCACGGAAAATACTTCATAAGCGGGCGCTTTCTCGTGTCCGCGTTGAAGTCATTTTTCGGGCATATCTTCATAACCTTGGAAGTTTCGCCGAAGAAAGAAAGGGGACAACGAATGAGAGCATTCCTGATTTTGGAAGATGGGACAGTGTTTGCCGGTACCAGCATCGGCTCCACTCGCGAAGTCGTCAGTGAAATCGTATTTAACACATCGATGACTGGTTACTTGGAGGTGCTGACGGACCCGTCCTATGCGGGGCAGGCGGTAGTGATGACGTATCCGCTGATCGGCAACTACGGTATTACGCCGGATATGGAGTCGGAGAGACCCTGGCCGGACGGATATATTGTACGTGAATTATCCCGCATGCCCAGCAATTTCCGCTGTGAGGGCACCATTCAGGATTTCCTGAAAAAATATGATATTCCCGGCGTGGCCGGGATTGATACCCGCGCGCTGACAAAAATTCTGCGCGAAAAGGGCACCATGAACGGGATGATCACGACCAATGAGAATTATGATCTGGATGAGGTGCTCCCGAAATTAAAAGCATATACCACAGGAAAAGTGGTAGATAAAGTTACCTGTAAAGAAAAGTACACGCTGCCCGGAGATGGCTATAAAGTTGCGCTTCTGGATGTCGGAGCGAAGAAAAATATCGCCCGTTCTTTAAATGCGCGCGGCTGCGAGGTGACCGTTTATCCGGCCCGGACGCCGGCTGTCGAGATTCTTGCGGCGAAGCCGGACGGCATTATGCTCTCAAACGGCCCCGGAGATCCGAAGGATTGTGATACGATTATCGATGAGGTGCGGAAGCTGTATGAGTCCGATGTGCCGATTTTTGCCATCTGTCTGGGACATCAACTGATGGCTCTGGCTACAGGTGCGGATACCCATAAGTTAAAATACGGACATCGCGGCGGCAATCATCCGGTGAAAGATCTCCAGACCGGACGGGTATATATTTCCTCTCAGAATCACGGATACGTGGTTGATACGGAGCGCCTGAATCCGAACGTGGCGGTTCCGGCTTTTGTCAATGTCAATGACGGCACGAACGAGGGATTGCGTTACATCGAGAAGAACATTTTTACAGTTCAGTTCCATCCCGAGGCATGCCCGGGTCCTCTGGATTCCGGTTACCTCTTTGATTTATTCTTAGATATGATGGGAGGTAAGCGCAATGCCTAAAAATCCGGAAATTAAAAAAGTAATGGTGATCGGCTCCGGCCCGATTGTGATCGGACAGGCGGCGGAGTTTGACTACGCGGGCACACAGGCCTGCCGCGCATTAAAGGAAGAGGGAATTGAAGTTTGCCTGGTGAACTCGAACCCTGCGACGATCATGACGGACAAGCAGATCGCGGATGAGGTTTATATTGAGCCGCTGACTGTGGACGTTTTGAAAAAAATCCTTCTGATTGAGAGACCTGACGCGGTACTGCCCACACTGGGCGGACAGGCGGGCTTAAATCTCGGCATGGAGCTGGAGGAGTCCGGTTTCCTGAAGGAGAATGGAATTAAGCTGATCGGTGCGACGGCGGAGACGATTTTCCGCGCAGAAGACCGTCAGGCATTTAAAGATACCATGGAGAAAATCGGGGAGCCCTGCGCGGCCTCCGAGGTGGTTCATAATGTAGAGGAAGGCATCCGTTTCACGAATACGATCGGTTATCCGGTAGTTCTGCGCCCGGCGTTTACCCTTGGCGGCAGCGGCGGCGGTATTGCGAATAATGAGACGGAGCTGATCGAGATCCTGTCAAACGGCCTGCGTTTGAGCCGTGTCGGTGAGGTGCTTGTGGAGCGCTGTATCGCCGGCTGGAAAGAGATAGAGTATGAGGTGATGCGGGACGCCGCCGGCAACTGCATTACGGTTTGTAATATGGAAAACATCGATCCGGTGGGTGTGCATACCGGCGACTCGATCGTCGTGGCGCCGTCTCAGACCCTGAGTGATAAGAAGTATCAGATGCTCCGTTCCTCAGCACTGAACATTATTACCGAGCTGGGAATTACCGGCGGATGTAATGTTCAGTACGCGCTGCATCCGGACAGTTTTGAATACTGTGTCATCGAGGTAAATCCCCGTGTCAGCCGTTCATCGGCGCTGGCTTCCAAAGCGACGGGATATCCCATCGCGAAGGTGGCGGCCAAGATTGCCATCGGATATACGCTGGATGAGATTAAAAACGCGGTTACGCAGAAGACTTACGCCAGCTTTGAGCCGATGCTGGATTACTGTGTGGTAAAAATTCCGCGCCTGCCGTTTGATAAATTTATCACGGCAAAGCGGACCTTGACGACGCAGATGAAGGCGACCGGCGAGGTGATGAGCATCTGCACGAACTTCGAAGGTGCCCTGATGAAAGCCATCCGTTCTCTGGAACAGCATGTGGACAGCCTTTATACGATGGAGTATCGCGACCTGTCCTATGATCAGCTGGTTGAAAAGCTGAAGGTGGTGGATGACCGCAGAATCTGGGTCATTGCCGAAGCCTGCCACAGAGGCATGTCTTACAATGCGATCCATGATCTGACAAAGATAGATAAATGGTTTATTGATAAAATCGCGATTATTGCCCAGATGGAGCGGCGGCTGATTAGCGAGCCGCTTACGGTGGAACTGTTAAAAGAGGCGAAGCGGATCGAGTTCCCGGATAATGTGATCTCAAAACTTACCGGTAAGAGTGAAGCGTTTGTGAAAAACATGCGCTATGAAAACGGGATTACGGCCTCCTTCAAGATGGTTGATACCTGTGCGGCGGAATTTGAAGCGGCTACGCCTTATTACTATTCCTGCTTTGACGGGGAAAATGAGGCAGACGGCAGGTCTGACCGCAAGAAAATCCTGGTCCTGGGTTCCGGCCCGATCCGGATCGGACAGGGTATCGAATTTGATTTCTGTTCCGTACATTGTACCTGGTCGTTTGCGAAAGCCGGATATGAGACGATTATTATTAACAACAATCCGGAGACGGTTTCCACAGACTTTGATATTGCGGACAAACTGTATTTTGAGCCGCTGACCCCGGAGGATGTGGAGAATGTGGTGCGCGTCGAACAGCCGGACGGCGCGGTGGTACAGTTCGGCGGGCAGACAGCGATTAAGCTGACGGAGCACCTGATGAAGATGGGTGTGCCGATTCTCGGAACCAAAGCGGAAGATGTGGACGCGGCAGAAGACCGTGAACTGTTTGACCAGATTTTACAGAAGACACAGATTCCCCGTGCGGCGGGCGGCACCGTCTTTACCGCGGAGGAGGCCAGGGAGGTGGCGAACCGCCTGGGCTATCCGGTACTGGTGCGGCCGTCTTATGTCCTTGGCGGACAGGGAATGCATATCGCGTTTAATGACGATGAAATCGTAGAATTTATTGATAATATTAATCAGATCGCGCAGGATCACCCGATTCTCATTGATAAATATCTGATGGGCAAAGAGATCGAGGTCGATGCGGTCTGCGACGGTACAGACATCCTGATTCCGGGAATTATGGAGCATATTGAGCGGACCGGTGTTCACTCCGGCGACAGTATCTCGGTGTATCCGGCGCCCACGATTTCGGATGAAGTAAAGGCGACAATTGTCGACTATACGAAACGGCTAGCGCAGGCGCTTCATGTCGTAGGCCTGATCAACATCCAGTTTATTGATATGAACGGAGAGGTCTATGTGATTGAGGTGAACCCTCGTTCTTCCCGTACGGTACCTTACATCAGCAAAGTTACCGGCATTCCGATTGTAGACCTGGCGACGAGAGTTATCCTCGGCGAGACGCTCCGTGACATGGGTTACACGGAGGATATCGCGCCGGAGGCGGATTATGTGGCGATCAAGATGCCGGTTTTCTCATTTGAAAAACTGCGCGGCGCAGAGATCAGCCTGGGACCGGAGATGAAGTCCACCGGTGAGTGCCTCGGTATCGCGAAGACATTCAACGAGGCGCTTTATAAGGCGTTCCTCGGCGCGGGCATCCATCTGCCGAAGCATAAGCAGATGATCATCACAGTCAATGATAAAGATAAACCGGAGGCGGTCGGCGTGGCGAAGCGTTTTGAGGCGCTGGGCTACCGCATTTATGCGACCCGCAGTACGGCAAAATATCTGCAGGCACACGGCGTCAATGCGCTCTGGGTGAATAAGATTTCTCAGGAATCGCCGAATGTGATGGATCTGATTCTCGGTCACAAGATCGATCTGGTGATCGATACGCCGACGCAGGGACGCGACAAGTCCAGAGACGGCTTTCTGATTCGCCGGTACGCCATTGAGACCGGCGTGCATTGTCTGACTTCCATGGATACGGCAAATGCGCTGGCGCTGTCGCTTGAGACTGCAAGGGATGAGATGACAATGATCGATATCGCGACAGTGAAAACTCTTTAGGAGGTATAAGCATGTATTGTACTAGAAATGTAACGAGCGATTTAGTCTGGGTGGGCGCGGATGACCGCAGGCTCGCAATGTTCGAGGGCGTTTACTCGGTTCCGGACGGGGTTTCCTACAACTCCTACCTGCTTTTAGATGAAAAGACAGTCTTGTTCGATACGGTGGATGCGGCTGTTGATAAAGTGTTTTTTGAAAATGTCGAGCATGCGCTTGGCGGGCGGCAGCTGGATTATGTAGTGGTTCAGCATATGGAGCCGGACCACTCCGCGACTTTAAGCGGTATTCTACTGCGCTATCCGGATGTGACTGTAGTCTGCAATAAGAAGACAGAGAATATGATCTACCAGTTTTTCGGCTCGGGGCTGAAGCTGAATGTACTGAGTGTGAAGGAAGGCGACGTTCTGGAGACCGGAGCGCATAAGCTGACCTTCCTCATGGCTCCGATGGTGCACTGGCCGGAGGTTATGGTGACTTATGATTCTGCCGATGGGATTTTGTTCTCGGCGGATGCTTTCGGTACATTCGGAGCATTAAACGGTGCGCTTTTCGCAGATGAGGTAGATTTCTTTGCGGATTATCTGAAGGAAGCGCGCAGATATTATACGAATATCGTCGGAAAATACGGCACGCAGGTGCAGGCACTTTTAAAAAAGGCGGTAGCAGTAGAGATTCACATGATCTGCCCGCTCCACGGTTTTGTCTGGCGCAAAGATATCGGCGATTATGTGGCGAAGTATCAGCAGTGGAGCCGTTATGAGCCGGAGACAACCGGAGTGATGATTGCTTATGCGTCTGTGTACGGCAATACGGAGAATGTGGCGAACATCCTTGCCTGCAAATTGCGTGATATGGGTATCCGCACGAAAATGTTCGACGTGTCTGTCACTGCTTCGTCTGAAATCGTCGCAGCGGCCTTTGAGTACAGCCATCTGGTGTTTGCATCGACCACGTATAATGCAGGTATTTTTATCACGATGGATGAATTGCTTCGCGATCTGGCATCGCACAACCTGCAGAACCGTACCGTTGCTTTTATCGAGAACGGTTCCTGGGCGGCGACCAGCGGAAAGCTGATGCGGGAAATTATCGGCAGCTTAAAGAATATGACGGTTTTGGAAGAGAGTGTTTCTCTCAAGTCTTCTCTGGCGAAGGAACAGCTGGGTGATGTGGAACGGCTGGCGGAGGCGATTACCGCGGCAATGTCAAAGGAGTCTGCTCCTGCGGAAGAGAAGAAAAAGGGATTTGTGTGTAAAATCTGCGGATATGTATACGAAGGCGATGAGCTCCCGGCTGATTTCATCTGCCCGCTGTGCAAACATGGCGCAGAGGATTTTGAACCGCTGTAAAGAAGAGGGGTGACAGTTATGGTCAATCCGATGAGTATAAAAAAACTGATGGATGCGAGGAATGTTTTCTCGGCAAATCATCCGAGATTCAGTGCGTTCTTTACCAATGTTTTCGGTAGCGGTGTTCCGGAGGGCACGGTTCTCGAGATTACGGTGACGAAGCCCGGGCAGGAGCCTGTGACGACCAATATGAAAGTGACTCAGTCTGATCTGGAACTTTTTCAGGGACTTCAGGATCTGGCAAAGTAAATCACTTGCTATGACTTAAATATTCAGCGGCATATAAAAACAGGGTCTGCGTATTTATACGTAAGATCCTGTTTTTTTGCGTCAACGTATTCTGCGTGATTCGGGGAACGATCCCTGTTTCCGAAAGTGATCCGCAGATGATATGTGCGAAGCATCTCTTTACATATGTTCAGTCATTTGATTTCAGAATTCCCTCCAGCTGCAGCAGCGAAACTTTGCGCTCGATTCCGCCGTCATATCCGGTCAGGCTGCCGTCGCTTCCGATCACTCTGTGGCAGGGCACAAGGATGGAGATGGGATTGTGTCCGACAGCGCCGCCGACAGCCTGTGCGGACATATGAGAAATTCCCCGCTGCGCGGCGATGGCTTCGGCAATTTTTCCGTACGTGGTTGTCTGGCCATAGGGGATGGTTTTTAAAATATCCCATACAGCCAGGCGAAAGGGAGTTCCTTCCATATGGAGAGGCGGCACGGGGCCGGGGTTCTTTCCCTGAAAATAAATATCCAGCCATTCGCGCGTCTGCTTAAAAACAGGAAGATCTTTGGCTGCTGAACTCCGGGCTGCTTCAAATATCTCATCATAATGTCTCTGATTTTCGAAACACAGGCCGGTCAATGCGGTTTCCGTTGCGGTCAGTGCGATATTTCCAAACGGGGACGGATAAAAGTTGATATACATAGCAGTTCCTCCTGTTTTGTAATTCTATTTTTAAAGTTTAGCATTTTCCTGAAATCGCTACAACCCGGTTCTTTTGAAAACACAAAGAAAGAAACCTTCTGACCGTCAAAACAGAGAAAATTCTTCTTTTTCACATGCGCATTTACATACATTTTCCTCAAAAATCACGAAATTTTTACAAACACGCGACAAAACAGAAAAAGCCTGCTAAAATAGTTTGTGATTGCGGCAACGGAGCCGCGGTCTACGGAGGATAAGACAATGTCTGTAACAGGTATATTTGCGCTGCTGGGTGGTGTTGGTCTGTTTTTGTATGGCATGACGATCATGTCCAGTGGCCTTCGGAATGCCTGCGGCGATAATCTCCAGACGATTCTGGAGCACGCCACATCCAATAAATTCATGGCCGTCCTGGTCGGACTGGGGATGACCATGCTGATTCAGAGTTCTTCGGCCACGGATGTGATGGTCATCGGTTTTGTTAATTCCGGCATGATGAATCTGTCTCAGGCAATCGGCGTCATTATGGGTGCCAACATCGGTACGACGATCACGGCGCAGATTACGGCGTTTAATCTCGGCGCTGTTACGCCGCTGCTTCTGTTTCTCGGAGCTGCGATGTACCTTTTCCTGAAAAAACGGTTATGGAAGCATATCGGTTCGATTATCATGGGATTCGGTATGCTGTTTGAGGGAATTGCCATCATGAAGGAGGCAATTGCTCCGCTGGCGGAGACGCCGGCTTTTGCGGAATTCCTCTCGGCACTTTCCAATCCGGCGCTCGCATTATTATTTGGTATTGCCTTTACCGCGCTGCTGCAGAGCTCTTCTTCGGCGACCGTTATCTTTCAGGCTTTCGCCATTCAGGGCCTTTTGAGCTATGATATGGCGGTTTATCTTGTGATCGGCGCTGCAATCGGTTCGGTTACGCCAAATCTTCTGGCCAGCCTCACTACAAACCGCAACGGCAAACGCTCCGCGGTCTTAAACCTTTTGTTTAATGTGATCCGCGCGGGCATCATTATTCTGCTGATCAATATTTTCCCCGGAATCCTTACATGGATACAATCCCTGTCGCCGAATGATATCGGACGGCAGATTGCCAACACACACACAATTTTTGCCATCGCAGCGGTGCTTATTGAGCTGCCTTTTACAAAACAGATCATTGCGCTGGCTTACAAGATTATTCCGATGAAGCCGGAGGAGACGAGGACACAGGAGGATCGTTCTCTGGTATACATGACGAATATCACGCGTGTTCCTACGATTCTTATGCTGCGTCAGGCACAGCTTGAGATTACAAGGATGGGGCGCATCGCCGCGGAGAATCTGGAGGAAGCGATAGAGTGTTTCTTCCGTTATGATGCGGAACAGGCGGAAAAAATCCGGGAGCGCGATGAGACGGTAAACATTTTGAATCAGAAAATTAATAACCAGATGATCGCCCTTCGCCGCTTTGATCTCTCGAAAAATCATATGAAACGGATATCCATGATGACGATCGCCACCACGGATATCGGGCGTGTGTCCGGCCACGCATTGAATATCGTTGAGTATTCGGAAGAGCTTCATTCAAAGAAAATTTCTCTGTCAGATGCCGCTGTTTCCGAACTGCGGGAAATGACAGAAAGCACGATGAAGGCCGTGCGGATGGCGCTGGATATTTTCTCCACGGAAGATTATGCGCAGATTGATCAGCTGGAGGAGATTGAGTCCAGGGTTGATGATCTGCAGAAAATATTGATTGACAGGCATGTGGACCGCCTGATGAGTTCCGTCTGTAATCCGACCGGCGGCGTTATCTTCTCTGATATTGTGACAGATCTGGAACGCTGTTCGGACCATGCGATCAATATTGCTTACGCATTGAAAGAGCGGGATAACCAGTTTTATACATAAGTTATAATTTTTGTGTGACTTCAGCTGCATTGTTAAAAACATATCACAAAAAGAACATAAAAATGTCTGGGGAAACCATTGATAAATATTTTGAAAAGTGCTAGAATGACTTTGTCTGAGGTATCTGGTTCCTTGATACCTCAAATAATATTTCAAAATGTCAGAAGGAGAGAAGAAAATGGCAAAAAAAGTTGTAATCGCAAGTGCTTGCCGTACAGCAATCGGCAAGATGGGCGGACAGTTCGGCAATACACCGGCTGTTGAGTTGGGTTCCATCGTGATCAAAGAGGCTATTAACAGAGCCGGCATTACTGCAGATCAGGTAGACGAAGTTATGATGGGCTGCGTTATTCAGGCCAGCCAGGGACAGAACGTTGCACGTCAGGCATCCATCAAGGCGGGCGTTCCGGATACAGTACCGGCGTTTACACTGAATGTTGTCTGCGGCTCCGGTCTGAAGTGTGTCAATGAGGCAGCGAATATGATCATGGCAGGACAGGCTGACATCGTTGTTGCCGGCGGTATGGAGAATATGTCCATGGCTCCCTACGCACTGAAGAAAGCCCGTTTCGGTTACAGAATGAATAACGCTACCATGATCGATACCATGGTAAATGATGCTCTTTGGGATGCATTCAATGATTATCATATGATGATCACAGCTGAGAATATCTGCGATCAGTGGGGACTGACCCGTGAAGAGCTGGATGCATTTGCAGCAGCTTCCCAGCAGAAGGCAGTAGCGGCTCAGGAGTCCGGCGCTTTTGATGCTGAGATCGTTCCGGTTCCGGTTAAGGTGAAGAAAGAGACTGTTATGATCACGAAGGATGAGGGTCCTCGTCCGGGTACGACCCCGGAGTCCCTTGCAAAGTTAAAATGCTGCTCCGGCAAGCAGGGCGGACTTGTTACCGCAGGTAACGCTTCCGGTATCAACGACGGTGCTGCTGCAGTTGTTGTTATGAGTGCAGAGAAGGCGGAAGAGCTCGGTGTGAAGCCGATGGCTACTTTCGTAGCAGGCGCTCTTGGCGGATGCGCACCCGAGATCATGGGTATCGGCCCGGTTCCGGCTACACGCAAAGCGCTGAAGATCGCAGGCCTTGAGATGGATGACATCGATCTGATCGAGGCAAATGAGGCATTTGCGGCTCAGTCCGTAGCAGTTCAGAAAGAGCTTGGATTCAGCTCTGATATCCTGAACGTAAACGGCGGCGCAATCGCTCTCGGACATCCGGTTGGTGCTTCCGGCTGCCGTATCCTTGTTACTCTGCTTCATGCGATGCAGACCAGAGACGTAACATACGGTCTTGCTACACTTTGCATCGGCGGCGGCATGGGCTGCGCGACGATCGTTAAGAAAGAAGCGTAAGAATCATATAATCAAACAGGACTGATCTGTGAATCTTAAATGATTATGATACTGTTCCGGGAGAAGGCTCCGTGGAGGCGGAGCCTTCTTTTGGGCAAAGGATAGTTAAATAAATAACAAAGAAGTTATTTAGTAATAAAGATATTATTTATTAAGGAGGAACTATCATGAAAGTTGGAGTTATCGGCGCAGGCACAATGGGATCCGGTATCGCACAGGCTTTTGCTCAGACAGAGGGTTATGAAGTTTATTTATGTGATATCAATGATGAGTTTGCGGCAAATGGCAAGAACAAGATCGCAAAAGGTTTTGAGAAGCGTATTGCGAAGGGCAAGATGGAGCAGGCGAAAGCTGACGCGATCCTTGCAAAGATCACGACAGGCACCAAGGATATCTGCACAGATGCAGACCTTGTAGTGGAGGCGGCTCTTGAGGTTATGGATGTTAAAAAGCAGACATTCAAAGAACTGCAGGATATCGTTCCGGCGGACTGCATTTTTGCAACCAATACTTCTTCTCTGTCCATTACAGAGATCGGCGCAGGACTTGACCGTCCGCTGATCGGTATGCATTTCTTCAATCCGGCACCGGTTATGAAGCTGATCGAGGTTATTCAGGGTGCGAACACTCCGGATGATCTCCGCGATAAGGTGATCGAGATTTCCAAGGCAATCGGCAAGACCCCGGTTCAGATCAATGAGGCTCCCGGCTTTGCGGTCAACAGAATCCTGGTTCCGATGATCAATGAGGCTGTCTGCGTACTGTCAGAGGGCGTTGCATCCGTAGAGGATATTGATACCGCTATGAAGCTCGGCGCAAATCATCCGATGGGTCCGCTGCAGCTCGGCGATTACATTGGTCTTGATATCTGCCTGGCTATCATGGAGGTTATTTACACCGAGACAGGAGATCCGAAGTATCGTCCGGCTCCGCTGCTTCGCAAGATGGTTCGCGCGGGCAAACTCGGCTGCAAGACCGGTATCGGCTTCTATGATTACAGCAAATAGACTATTTTAAGTGGAGGAAAATAAAATGGAATTCGGATTAGATAAGAAACATGAAATGGCCAGAAGCCTTTTCAAAGAATTCGCTGAGAATGAAGTAAAGCCTCTCGCTCAGGAAGTCGATGAGACAGAAAAGTTCCCGAGAGAGACCGTTGAGAAGATGGCAAAATACGGTTTCCTCGGTATCCCCGTACCGAAGCAGTATGGCGGACAGGGCTGTGATATTCTCACATATGCGATGTGTGTAGAAGAGCTGGCAAAGGTTTGCGGCACCACAGCTGTTATCGTTTCCGCGCATACCTCCCTGTGTATTGACCCGATTCTTACATACGGCACACAGGAGCAGATTGATAAATATGTTCCGGATCTTGCAACCGGTAAAAAGCTTGGTGCATTCGGCCTGACCGAGCCCGGCGCAGGTACTGATGCGCAGGGTCAGCAGACCAAGGCTGTTCTGGATGGAGACGAGTGGGTATTGAACGGCTCCAAGTGCTTTATCACAAACGGTAAAGAGGCAGATGTTTATATTGTTATCGCAGTTACCGGTAAGATCGAGAAGCGCGGCAGAGTGCAGAAAGAGATTTCCGCTTTCATCGTTGAGAAAGGAACTCCGGGCTTCAGCTTCGGTACAAAAGAGAAGAAGATGGGTATCCGCGGTTCTTCTACCTACGAGCTGATCTTCACAGACTGCCGAATCCCGAAGGACAATATCCTCGGCAAGAAGGGCAAAGGTTTCGGTATCGCAATGCATACGCTTGACGGCGGACGTATCGGTATTGCTGCACAGGCTCTGGGTCTTGCGGAGGGCGCTCTTGACTGCACCATCGCATATGTAAAAGAGAGAAAACAGTTCGGCAGAAGCATTGCTCAGTTCCAGAATACACAGTTTGTACTGGCTGATCTTGCAACAAAGGTTCAGGCTGCTCAGCTGATGGTTTATAAAGCTGCTCTTAAGAAAGATGAGTATCAGGCCGGAGCGAAAGTTTCCTATTCCGTAGAGGCGGCTCAGGCGAAGCTGATGGCGGCTGAGGTTGCGATGGAAGTAACGACCAAGTGCGTACAGCTGCACGGCGGTTACGGTTATATCAGAGAGTACGATGTGGAGCGCATGATGCGCGATGCCAAGATCACGGAGATCTACGAAGGAACCAGCGAAGTTCAGCGTATGGTCATTTCCGGCAGTCTGTTAAAGTAGGAGGAGTGAATGATGAAAGTAGTTGTTTGTATCAAACAGGTACCTGATACAGCAGGTGGAGTTCAGTTCAATCCGGACGGAACTTTAAACAGAGCAGCAATGCTCACGATTATGAACCCGGATGACAAGGCAGGCCTGGAGGCGGCTTTGCAGTTAAAGGATCAGTATGGTGCGGAAGTAACGGTTGTTACCATGGGTCTTCCGAAGGCAGCAGATGCGCTGCGCGAAGCGCTGGCTATGGGTGCTGACAAGGCAATTCTGGTTACCGACCGCTGCCTGGGCGGCGCTGATACATGGGCAACCTCTTCTACAGTGGCTGCTGCAGTCCGCAAGCTTGACTATGATCTGATCATTACCGGACGTCAGGCAATCGATGGCGATACCGCACAGGTTGGCCCTCAGATTTCCGAGCACCTCGGCATCCCGGTTATCTCTTATGCGCAGGATATCAAGATTGACGGCGATTCCGTAATCGTGCAGCGTCAGTTTGATGACAGATATCATATGCTGAAGGCTCAGATGCCCTGCCTGATCACCTGCCTCTCCGAGCTGAATCAGCCGAGATACATGACTCCGGGCGGTATTTTCGATGCGTGCGAAGCTGAGATTACCACATGGAGCAGAGCAGATCTGGAGACTCTGGATGATGCCAATATCGGTCTTGCGGGTTCCCCGACAAAGATTGCAAAGGCATCCGATAAAGTCCGCAAGGGCGCCGGCGAGAAGGTTACCCTTGACACAGAAGAAGCTGTTGCTTATCTGATCGGCAAGATGACAGAGAAGCACGTCTGCGGCTTATAAAAGAAGGGAGAGATTACAATGGCAGCAATGGAACAATCCGTAATTGAGCAGTACAAGGATGTGTATGTATTTGCTCAGCAGGTAGATAATGAAATCAGCCAGATCGCCCTGGAGCTTTTGGGCGAGGCTAAAAATCTTGCAAATGATCTGGGCGAGAAAGTAGTCGCCGTCCTGATCGGATATAATGTAAAGAACCTTGCAGATCAGCTCGCCGTTTACGGTGCTGATAAGGTTATCGTAGTAGATGACAAAGAGCTGGAAGTATATCGTACAGAGCCGTATACGCATGCACTGGCATCTGTAATTAACGAGTTTAAGCCTGAGATCATGCTGGTTGGCGCAACTGCGATCGGCCGTGACCTTGGTCCCCGTGTATCTGCCCGTGTACAGACCGGTCTGACTGCAGACTGCACGTCCCTGGCTATCGGTGATTTCCCGCTTGTAGCGATGCCCGGCAAAGAGCAGAAGCATAATCAGCTGCTCATGACCCGTCCGGCATTCGGCGGCAACACCATCGCCACCATCGCATGCCCGGACAACCGTCCGCAGATGGCGACTGTACGTCCCGGCGTTATGCAGAAGAATGAGCCGATCGAGGGTGCGAAAGCTGATATCGTTGAGTACAATCCCGGCTTTACTCCGGATAACAAGTATGTTGAGATTCTTGAGATCGTCAAGAATGTTGCTGATGTTGTGGACATTCAGGATGCGAAGATCCTGGTATCCGGCGGCCGCGGAGTAGGTTCCCCGGAGAACTTCAAGATCTTAGAGGATCTGGCAGCAGTTGTCGGCGGTACCGTATCCTGCTCCCGTGCAGTAGTTGACAGCGGCTGGAAGCCGAAAGATCTGCAGGTAGGACAGACCGGCAAGACCGTTCGCCCGAAAGTATACTTCGCAATCGGTATTTCCGGAGCTATCCAGCATGTGGCCGGCATGGAAGAGTCTGACCTCATTATCGCGGTGAACAAGGATGAGGATGCGCCGATCTTTGATGTGGCTGATTATGGTATCGTTGGCGACCTGAATAAGGTTGTACCGCTTCTGACTGAGGAGATTAAAAAGGCGATCGCCAATAAGTAAAGCTTATGACATTTGAAATATTATAAGAAGACCCCCGCGGCATATGAGAAATCGTTTGCCGCGGGGGTTTTTCTTGAATAGAGAATGGAGTTGTGGTATTCTATGTAGTAAAGATTCATCGGTTACAGGATTCTTAAGTCAGTGCAAAAGTAAACAGGATTTTATTTTGTGTGCCGTGGAGTGAAGGTGGTTTTAAAATGGCAGAAAACGGATGGGATAATTTCGGTCAGCAGATTCTGGATACGGTGGATGATGCGATCCGCTACGGCGATTTTTCCAATCTGAGCCGAAGTGTCGGCAGCATTATCAATGATACAATAGATACGGTGCGCCAAACAGGGCGGACGTATCGTCAGGGTCAGCAGGGCACATATTACGGCGCTAATGGTCAGCAGGGTCCGCAGTTTGGTAATGCTGGCCAGAGAGCGGCAGGAAACCGGATGACACAGCCGGTTTTATATGAGCGGAATCCCAGGGGAAAAGCCGCGGGGACTCTTATGTGCATCGGCGGTTATCTGTGTTTGGGCATTTTCGGAATCTTATTTCTGGCGCTGTTAATCATCGCTTTTACGGATCCGTATGTGATTGTGGGAACGGCATTTTTCGGAATCCTGACAGCGATTTCTTTGGCAGTGGCAGTACGGGGAACAAATAAGGTGCGTTTTATCAATCGTTATATTTCGTATATCCGTGTTCTGCAGCAGCGGGTGAATGTTCCGATTCGGGAATTGGCAGACCGCGTGGGAAAGTCCATTGAGTATACGACGCGGGATTTAAGGATACGCTGATTAAATGACCTTTAGGCCAGAAAAATCGGCTTCCAAG